>CALMXV010000096.1 GCA_937871155.1 uncultured Taibaiella sp.
TACTTTTCTAAAATGGGTATATCGCCATATTGACAAAGCGCTTTATGTAGGCAAAAACAATAAAGATTATTTTTTAAAGCATGGTTTAAAAAACAACCAACTCATTCACGCTCCTCATGCCATTGATAACAATCGATTTTCTAAAGCACTTTCCCTTTCAGACAAGGCTATTACTGAAGAACGTCAACGATTAGGTGTTGCTGAAGATGATTTTGTAGTGCTCTTTTGTGGAAAATTTGAAGAGAAGAAAAATCCTTTCTTCTTAATACAATTGATTGAGCAACTAAAAGACTTACCCAACTTTAAAATACTTTTTGTGGGAAATGGACCACTAGAAACTAACTTAAAAGAAGCGGCAAAAGAGAATGCCAATATTGTATTTGCCCCTTTTCAAAACCAAGCTTCCATGCCCAGTGTTTACAAAGCTGCCTCGGTATTTATTTTACCTAGTGTTGGTCCGGGAGAAACTTGGGGCTTAGCAATTAATGAAGCCATGGCTTGTGGACTACCGGTTATAGCCTCTCATAAATGTGGTGGTGCAAAAGACTTGATTGAGGATTATGAAAATGGGCTTACTTTTGCGACCGATGAAATTGAAAAAGTAGCTAAATACCTGCGTCAATTGTATGCTGATTCTGCTTTATACAAAAGAACTGGTGCTGCCTCTATCAAAAAAATTGAACAATTTAGTTTTGAACATATTTGTGAAGCAATAGAGCAAATTACGCTGAATAGCAATGAATAAAATCATAATCATTATCTGCACATTCATTATCTGTCTTGGGTTGGGTTTTTCAACTTACCAAGCTGGCGCCATTGCTTTTAGTTTCATGTTTATTATTGATTTATTTCTTTCATCAAATAATCATATTGCACTTAGAGAGTTGTTGTTAGTGCTTTTTGCCATTAATTATTTATTGTCTCCTGCTTTAACTTATAATGGCAATGAAACAGATTATGTGTTTAAAATGAAGGTGCCGGAAGATCAATATTTTGAAATCGCCATTCCTGCTATGGTAGTTTTATGGGTCACATTAAATGCTGTTTCCAACAAAATATTCAAACCCAATATTGCACAATTCAAAGTGGAAATAAACCGGAATAAGGATTTACTATTACGTTTATTAATTGGTGGCATCGTTTTAAACCTTACTAGCCGCTTTTTCCCCGGTGACTTAGGATTTGTGGTTTATTTAATCTCCATGCTTCGTTTCGTAGCGGGCTTTAGCCTTTACATCTACGATAAAGAAAAGTATAAATGGTACCTTATCGGGTTGTTGTTGTTTGAATTTTCCAATTCACTTTCCCAGGGTATGTTCCATGATACGATTATCTGGGTATTGCTTTTTGGTTTAGTTTGGGTTTATGTCAATAAGCCTTCAATTACCACTAAATTTTTCTTAACGGTTGTTTTATTCTTTGCCTATTTTATTCTTCAAAATACCAAAGCTGCTTATCGCGGACAGATTGCTTCAAAAGGTAGCGGATTTGGTACCTTTTTCGAAAGCGTTCAAGGTACTGTAAATGATGAGAAAGGTCTTTTGAATGAAGATAATACTACAAGTGCGCTGAACCGTGTCAACCAAGCTTGGATTTTTGCAAGTACCATCAACAATATGGAAAAAACTCGTGATTTTCAAGGGATGGAAATTGCTAAAAAATATTTAGAGGCTGCAATTTTACCTCGTTTTTTAGCTCCTGATAAGCTACAAGCCGGTGATCGTAAAATATTCAACCGATTCTCCGGGCACTATGTAATGCAAGGCACGTCAATGGGGCTAGGGATTTTTGCCGATGGCTATATTGCTTATGGATTTTTTGGTGTTTTGTTGTTTACTTTATTATTTGGCCTTCAGTTGATAGGTGTGATAAAAATTGTAGAATATTGGAGCGAAAACAAATCACTTATTAGTATCTTTTTTGTATTCCCAATTGCGTTTTATGCCCTTCGTCCAGATTGTGAAACGCAAACACTCATTACCCATACATTTAAAAGTATTATCATCTTTGCTTTCTTGATGTATGTCTATAAACCTAAAAAAATCTATTTCCAATCTAGCAAAGCTATAGCAAGCGCTTAAGGCAGTTCTTAAATATCATGACCACTATAATTTATGATTATTTTTCCCCTGCCTACAAAGCCGGAGGACCTACACAGTCCTTAAACAATCTTGTTGCAAACCTGAATACAACTCCATTGAAAATAGTAACTACTAATCTTGATTTAGATGGTGCTGTACTAGCTGTAAAGCCGGATGAATGGATAAACTTCAAAGAAACCGCTTCAAAAGTATGGTATGCATCAACCGCATCGAGGCCACTAATAAAAGAAATGATTGATTCAGAAGCTGTACTTTTTATCAACTCCATATACTCTCATCATTTCGACTATATAGCCCTGTTGCGATCTAAAGCAAAAAGAAAGATTATCTCTCCTCGAGGGATGCTGGACCAAGGTTCTCTAAGTCAAAAATCGTGGAAAAAGAAAGCGTATCTTGCTTATTGGAAGTTATTAGGACTGCATAAAGCCTGTGAATGGCATGCCACTACTGAGTTAGAAAAAGAAAATATTCAACGTACATTTGGTAACAATCAAACCATCTGGGTAGTACCCAACTTCCCAAAAATAATTTCTTATCATAAAGTACCCAAACAAGTAGATGAGCTGAAACTTATAACAGTGGCGCTTATAAGCCCAATGAAAAATCATTTGCTCGTTTTAGAGGCTTTACAAAAATGTACTGGCAGGATTACCTATGATATTTATGGGCCTATTAAAGAACAAGACTACTGGTACCGTTGCCTAGAAGCGATTAAAAACCTTCCAGATAATATTGCGGTAAACTATCATGGTGATTTAATACCGAGCGACCTTGACCAAGCATTACAAGCTGCACATGTATTTATACAACCCAGCAAAAGCGAAAATTTTGGTCATTCTTTATTTGAAGCAATGACGGCCGGCAAACCAATTATCACTAGCCACAACACTCCTTGGAATCAGCTTACAGAAAATAGAGCTGGGATAAATGTTAGTATTGATTCAACAACTGATATTGAACAAGCCATTCAATTTTTTACTAGAATGGATTCTGATGATTGGCAACTTTGGAATGAATCCTGTAGAAATTATGCCCTATTAAAAATTGATATTCCTGCTATAAAGAACGGATATTTGCAAATGTTTGAAAATAGAAGTTAGTCCATGATTAAGAAGCTCAAAGAATCAAGTTATTTCCCAGTATTGATGTTTTTATTATTGTACGGTCTTTTTTATGGATTTTCTCAATTCACTATTGGCATCACATCTCCGGGTGGTGGATTTTATAGTCAGTTTATCGATACACATTTAAATTGGTTTGCCGGACTACGTGCTTTTTTTCTCAATACGTCTGCTGCCATCATTCGCTTTTTTGGTTATACGGTGACGGTTTACTTGCCTTATAGAATGAAAATAACTGGTGGTGCAGGTGTGGTTATGGTGCATTCCTGCGTGGGTACAGCTATCTTGAGTTTTTGGTGGGCTATGATACTTGGGTTTCCTCAGACACTTGCCAATAAGATTAAATATTTTGTAGCCGGTACTTTATCAATTTTTATACTAAATCTTGCTCGCATTGCAGGTGTGGCTATGATATTAAGCACACCTTGGGGTAAAGCACATCGAAATATTGATCATCATCTTTTATTTAATATCGTTGTTTATGGATTTTTATTTTTGATGCTTTATAAATGGTTTAATATAAAAGAACCTAAAGCCAAAGAACCCAAGACACAACAACAATCAATCAC
>CALMXV010000097.1 GCA_937871155.1 uncultured Taibaiella sp.
AAATACTCGGCACTAGCATATTTGAAGTCATTTTGATAACGAGTAGGTATCTCCTTTAAGAAAGAACCTTTTGGATAGGAAGGGAAAATTTCTTCATAAGTAAGCATTGATTGGAATGAGATTCTTCGATAAATATGTGAGCGAGTAATGTTCTCTTTTTTGTCCAATCCGGAAGCTCCTAGTAATTCTACAACGCTTTCTACCGTTTTCTTATGGAAATTGGCAACACGAGTTTTCTTATCATCAACTACGAGGCCTACAGTAAGCTTAGGATCTTGTGTGGCTACCCCTGTTGGGCATTTATTGGTGTTGCATAGCAATGCTTGGATACAACCTACTGCCATCATCATGGCTCTTGCAGAGTAACAAGCGTCTGCACCCAATGCCATTGCACGTACTATGTGGAAACCACTAGTAATTTTTCCGGAAGCTAATATTTTTATATGCTGGCGAATGTCTAAGCCTGTAAGGATATTTTGTACAAAGTCTAAGCCATCTAAAAGTGGGGCACCTACATAATTGGAAAACTCTTGTGGAGCGGCACCGGTGCCACCTTCTGCCCCATCAACGGTGATAAAGTCAGGATAGGTATCAAGTTCTATCATGGCTTTACAGATACTAATAAATTCGCTTTTATGACCGATACATAATTTGAACCCAACAGGTTTCCCACCGGATAAGTTGCGAAGTTTTTGAATGAATTTAATCAGTTCTATTGGTGTACTAAAGGCTTTGTGATAAGGAGGCGAAGCGACTTCCGTATGGGGTTGGATATGACGGATTGCAGCAATTTCAGGCGTGTTTTTAGAAGCTGGTAAAATACCACCATGCCCCGGCTTGGCTCCTTGAGATATCTTTATTTCAATCATTTTTACTTGAGGCTGCTGCGATTTTTGTTGAAAGAGAGCATCATCAAAATTACCATCTTCAGTACGGCAACCAAAATAGCCGGTTCCTATTTGCCAGATGACATCACCTCCATGTTTAAGATGGAAATTGCTCAATCCGCCTTCGCCGGTATTATGTGCAAAGCCCCCTATCTTAGCGCCTGCATTCATGGCTTCTACAGCATTGGAACTAAGGGAGCCATAGCTCATAGCTGAAATGTTGTAGATACTGCAAGAGTAGGGTTGTTTACAATCTTTATTGCCAACCATTACACGTGGGTTATGGTCAAGAGTTTTAAAATCTTTAGGTGCCATGGAATGACACATCCATTCATAGCCCTCTGAGTAAACATCCAACTGGGTACCAAAAGGCATGGTGTCATTATCTTTTTTAGCACGTTGGTAGATGGTGTTACGGTCAATTCTGCTGATGGGTCTGCCGTCTATATCCGACTCAATAAAGTATTGGTATATTTTAGGGCGAAGTTCTTCCATTACATAACGTAGTCTTCCTAACACTGGATAGATACGCATGATAGAGTGCTTGGTTTGTACCATATCATAATAACCGAGTATCGTCAGCAAAATGATGATTGTTAAAAGTACCGACCAATTGGGACTAAGATAGATGGATAATAAAAGCGTGATAATAATCATCAAGCTAGATATTGCAACAAAGGTTTTTCTCATGACATTTTGTTTTTCTCAAAAATCTATTGCAAAACAATAAATTTTGTAGGACTTCTTCAGAAGTTTTATTTAAAAAATATTGTTTATTAATGTTTACTGACGTTTAATATTTTCAACAATTTTTCGCCACCCGGTAAAGCCCATTTAATGGTCATCCCTTTTGTAAAGCCAATAAGTGCAATACCTAATGGGGAAAAAATAGAGATTTTACGTTGTTTTAAATCGGCATGCTGAGGCAATGTCAAAAAGAATTTCATCACTTTTTTAGATGCAGTATCTTCTACTTCAAAACTTGAATTGATTTGAATAACATCCTCCTTCACTTTCTCATCTTCCCAATGTTCCGCTCGGTCAAGTTCCGTTACCAGGTCATTCATTTCTTTTGTTTTTAGATGGGTAGGGCAATTGGCTATGTATGATTTTACAGTATTATAATCTGTATGACTTATGATTGGTTTCATGTTTAGTTCATTTTGTTTAATTAAAAAAAGTTATCGAATCCCTATTGGTCAAATAGTAGTGGTAATGGAAATGAAGCATGGAAGCTTTTTTTGAGCTTCATGTTTTGAAATAAGTATCTATCCCTCCGCTTCCAAAGGTTTGAAAAAATGTACGGAGGGCTTACTTAATAAAGGCTTTGGACTGGGATAAGACAAGATACAACCTTTCCACACACGTCTGTCGCGCGACACTAAATTTGGTATGGTAAGGATAGAATAACATAAAATGAATTGGGCAAAGCTAAGATATTTTTACTAACTAGTTTTTATCTAGTCTTTGCACTAATCCCAATTAGCTGTTCTGTTATGAAGATATACTCTTTTAAAAAGGGTATTTCCGCAAACAATATTTTTTCTATATTTCTAAAAATTCTTTTATGATTAAGGCATTTATATCAGCTATCATACTAAGTGCAATAAGCATTATTTCATTGGCTCAGCCTACGATTACTTGGAGCTTCAACACTAAAGATGCTTCTTTTGGTCAGTCGGCAGCAGGAGATATAGATGGGGATGGAAAAATGGAAATAGTTTTTGGATGTTATAGAAACGATAGTATGGTATATGCTTTAAATGCCGAAGACGGTAGTCTGCTATGGAAATATAACATGAAAAGTGCTACGGCAGAAGGCTGTAATGATGTGGCTCCTTTGATTTATGATGTAGATGGAGATGGAAAATTGGAGGTGATCGTACCGGGTTCTTGCAATCCGAAGACCTTTTGTTTTGATGGAAAAACTGGAACTGTAAAATGGGTGTGTAATACCCGAGGTAGCGACTCGCCACCTACCATTGCCGATTTTGATAACGATGGTAAGCCTGAAATCTTACACGGGGAAATGGGAGGCTATGTGATTTGTATCAATGCCGAAAGCGGAACAATGGATTGGGAAATCCCTGTGGATACAAAATCGTGGATACAGACAGCCCCTACTATTTTAGATATTAATAATGATGGCGATTTAGACTTTGTAGTGGCTACTTGGAATGCCAGCACCAAAACAGATAATAAAGTATATGCCTACAAAGCCAAAAACCAACAACTACTTTGGACACATGCACTCACGGATGTGGTCTATCACGGAAGTGCTATAGGCGATTTGGACAATGATGGAAACAAAGAAATTATTATCGGTTGTTATAATGATACATTGTATTGTCTTAACTCAAGTACTGGGGCTGTAAAATGGAAGTATAGTGTTGGAAATTATTTCTACGTAGGTGGTCCTGCACAAATAGCCGACTTGAATAACGATGGAAAATGTGAGGTCATCTTTACCGCTTGGAATGCAGTGGTAGCATTGACATGGGACGGAAAATTATTTTGGCAATACAACATTCCTAATTATAAACAATCGTTTAGAGGGGCCGCTATAGCAGACATTACGGATGATGCATTCCCCGATGTGATTTTAGGAACTGACGGAGGTACCGTAATTGCTTTGAATGGAAATAACGGTTCTTTAATTTTTGATAAGAACTTACGAAGCCATTATGGAGACTCTCTCTTCAATATAGACCATGCGCCGCTAATAGCCGATTTTGATAAGGATGGAAACCTAAATATTTTCATTGTAGGAGGTCATGCCGAATATCCCAATTTTTATAAAGATTTTGGACGTGCTTATATGCTGAGTGTAGGTAAAGGCAACGGTCCTGATTGGTTGCTATTTCAAAATGATATCAGAAGGACGAGTAATGTTTGTCAAAAAAATCCCACTTCAACAACGACAAATGAGCACTCCCAAACATCAATATCAATAAGCCCTAACCCACTCAGTCATTTTACTACGATTACACTTTCATTGCCTTTTGCCGCTTCGGTATCCTATAGTATATCCACCATGCAGGGTGCTGTAATAGAAAAAATGCCTCAGCAGCAATTCTCATCCGGTATCCATCGTCTGCATTGGAATGTGCCTACATCATTGGCTTCTGGGCTGCACCTCTGCACCGTACACATAAATGAAGAGAAGTCTTTTTTTAAAATTATGGTACAATAATCGCTAGAATTGATAGTTCCTTTTCGAAGATGTACTCAAAAAAAAACAGAGACTTCTATTTTTGAAGCCTCTGTTTAGTAGGTATAAGTCGCTAAGTTTAGCGGCTCATTTCAGCATAATATTTATGGAAATAAGGAAGTGTTTCGATGCCTTTGTAAAAATTAGCAACATCATATTTTTCATTAGGCGAGTGGATATTATCATTATCCAAACCAAATCCCATCAGTACCGTTTTTAATCCTAATACTTTTTCGAATAAGGCAATGATAGGAATGCTACCACCACCACGAGTAGGTATAGGGTCTTTAGCGAAAGCTGTTTTGATAGCTTCAGAAGCTGCTTTGTAAGCAACGCTATCTGTTGCAGTCACAACGGGCTCGCCGCCATGATGAGGAGTTACTTTTACTTGCACTGACGCCGGAGCAATACTTTCAAAATGTTTTTGGAAAATTTGAGCAATCTCATCAGAGTTTTGATGAGGTACTAAACGCATAGATATCTTTGCAAAGGCTTTTGAAGGCAAAACCGTCTTTGCTCCTTCTCCGGTATAGCCACCCCAAATACCATTCACATCCAAAGTAGGACGTGTGCCGGTACGCTCGAGAGTAGTATAGCCTTTTTCTCCCCAAACATCATTTACTTGTAGGTCTTTTTTGTATTCAACTAAATCAAAAGGAGCACTATTCAATGCATCACGTTCTGCTAGGGTTAGGTCTTGTACCTTGTCGTAGAAAGCAGGGATCGTAATATGATTGTTTTCATCATGCAGAGAAGCAATCATTTTACAAAGTGTATTGATTGGGTTGGCAACGGCACCGCCATATACGCCACTGTGCAAGTCTCTGTTAGGCCCTGTTACTTCTACTTCCATATAGGCGAGCCCGCGTAATCCTGTTTCGATAGATGGATGTTCCATACTAATCATGGAGGTATCAGAAACCAAGACGATATCTGCTTTTAGTTTTTCTTTATTGTTTTCAAGGAAAATGCCCAAGTTAGAAGAACCTACTTCTTCCTCGCCTTCTATCATAAACTTCACATTGCAAGTAAGGGTATTAGTTTGGTGCATTACTTCTAATGCCTTTACGTGCATAAACATTTGTCCTTTATCATCACAAGCGCCACGTGCGTATATTTTACCGTCTCGAATTTGTGGATCGAAAGGGCCACTCGTCCAAAGCTCTAATGGATCAGCAGGCTGCACATCATAGTGACCATAAACCAATACGGTAGGTGCATTGGGGTCTATCATTCGCTCGGCATATACAATTGGGTGTCCATCGGTAGGGCAAATTTCTGCTTTGTCGCAACCGGATTTCAATAGATTTTCTTTTACAGCTTCAGCGCATTTGGCTACATCATTTTTATAATGGCTATCCGCACTTACGCTGGGTATTCTTAGTAAATCCAACAACTCATTAAGAAAGCGTTCTTTGTTTTCCGCTAGATAATCGTTCCAAACTTGCATGGTATAGATGGTTTTTAAAAATTAGGAGTCAAAAGTAATTATTTAACGTGGGATTCGAGAAGTAGGTGGTAGAGATTTAATAGGACATTAAGAATAGACATTGACAAAGCCTTATGAAGGATATCTATTCGCTTCTCCTATTCGTATGTTTTCTTATTTTGCAACCTTATGTGTGCAGCACAACAGCCCAAAGTCGCCTTGGTTGAACTTTACGATTCGCACGACGAAACGTTATATTCCCAGTTAGCCTTTCTTAAATCCGGAGGCTATGCTACTACCTTGATGATATCAGACAGAAAGCAAGAGGCTATAGAAGATTACCTCACCGATGAGCAACGATTTTTTACCTACTGCACGGGCAAGAAAGGATGGGCATGGTGGAAAGAATTGCGACGCATAAGAAACTATATCATCAAAGAAAAATTTGACCTGGTCATTTTTAATACAGCTCATGGCAATACTATTCGAAACCTTTGTCTGATGCCATTTCCGAAATCAATTCAGTTTTTTGGAACCTTACACGGCGTCAATAAATTGGTGGGAAGTGTTACACAAAAATTGATTTCCACTAGGGTTAAAAACTATTTTCTTCTCAGCCATTATATGCAAGATAAAGCGATGCGCTTACCACATGAAGGTCTTCGGTTCGCAGTGTTTTATCCCATGTTTCATCCGGATTTTCCAAAAGTAGATGTACCTATAAAACCGGCAAATGAACTGTGGATTGCTATACCCGGTGCGGTTGAGTTTAAAAGAAGAGATTACACCAGCTTATTACAAAGCTTTGCATCCCTACCTGAAAAACCTAAACTAAAATTTGTAGTCTTAGGCAATGGCAATCATAAAGAAGGGAATGGTATAGAAGTGCAAGAAATGGTAAAGACATTGGGTGTCGAACAACATTTTATCTTCTTTCATTCATTTGTCAATAATCCTACCTTCCATAGCTATCTACAAGCTTGTGATGCGGTACTCCCTTTGATACACCCTATCAATGCGGATATGGAGAAGTACTTGGAAAACCAAATTAGTGGCAGTTACAATTTAGCCTTCTGCTATCATTTACCCTTGTTGTTGCATGATTATTTTAGTCGCTATCAGGAAGACTTTGGAGACTGTGCTCTATTTTATAACTTAGAAAATATGAGTAAGCTATTAGAAACCTTACCTCAAAAGTTGCAACAAGGAATTAGACCATTTTATACAACACCTAAATGGACATTTGAACAACAGGCTAGGCAGTATTTGGATTTTTTGCGATTAAGATTGGTTGAGTTTGTTTAGTAGTGTTACTTAATAATTTTGTTGAAGAATTTTTTTATTACGTTTAGTTTATGATGATACTTTCACGCAATAATAAGTTGCTTGTTTTTCAAAATCTTATTCCTATCTTTAACTATAAGTTAACTTAAAAAACAAATCAA
>CALMXV010000098.1 GCA_937871155.1 uncultured Taibaiella sp.
GGCCACCTATAGCGCTACTAGGTTGATGAATCATGATACGACTATGCCTTAAAGCTGTACGTTTTCCTTTAGTACCTGCACACATCAATACAGCAGCCATAGAAGCTGCCATACCGGTACATATAGTAGATACGTCAGGATTGATGATTTGCATCGTGTCATAAATTCCTAAACCAGCATATACACTGCCACCCGGGCTATTAATATACATCTGTACATCGCGTGTGCGGTCTGTACTTTCTAAAAATAAAAGCTGGGCAGTAACGATGTTGGCAACTTGATCATTTACGGGCTCTCCCATAAAAATTATTCTATCCATCATCAACCTACTGAACACATCCATTTGAGCCACATTCATTGGTCGCTCTTCAATAATATATGGTGTTAACGCGGTTGGGTTGTTGGCAATGTGAGATATATAACTATCAAACGTGTTTCCGCTAATACCTCTATGTTTTACGGCATAACTACGAAATTCTTTTCCGTCCATTTTTTTCTGCTTGTTTCTTTTTTTGAGGGCAATAATTAATCCATGTTAAATATAGTGACATAATGTCAAACTAATGGTTTGATAACTTAAATGTAGAAACTTATTTATACAAGAATGATTGGTTAAGTTTTTATTAATTGGTTGCTGGCTTATTTCATAGCCGCTTCTATTTCATCAACGGTAATGGGTATGTTTTTAAACAAATCTATGTTACCGTTTTTTGTTAGCCAATAATTATTTTCAATTCTAATTCCCATTTGTTCTTCTTCAATATAGATTCCTGGTTCAATAGTAAATAACATTCCTTCTTTTACTGCTTCATTTCTAGTACCAATATCGTGTACATCTATTCCTAAATGATGACCAATTCCATGATAGAAGTATTTTCTATACGCAGGGTTCTCTGGGTCTTGATTCTTAATGTCTGCTTTTGATATTAAGCCAATTTTCATGAGCTCTTTTTCCATAGAAGCATTTACTAAGTTGATGTATTCAGCATAATTAAGCTTAGGTTTTAAAATACTTGCACAATAATTATGTACTGCCAAACATGCATTATAGACTTCCTTTTGTCTTTTAGAAAACTTTCCGTTTACTGGGATGGTTCGAGTTAAGTCGGCACAATAATTTCCATATTCTGCTCCAAAGTCCATCAGTAGCAAATCTCCATCTTTACACACTCTATTATTCTCCACGTAATGCAATACTCTAGCGCTATCTCCTGAGGCTATAATGCAACCATAAGCATGTCTTGTTGCTCGATTTCTCAAAAACTCATGAGTAATTTCTGCTTCAATTTCATATTCCATCACGTCGGGTTTTACAAACTTACATACCCTATTAAAAGCTTTATGAGTAATGTCTATAGCAACCTTTGAGACTTCGACCTCTTCTTTTGTTTTAATTGCTCTAAGCTGTTTCATAATTTTAGCAGCTCTTTCGTAATGGTGTAGGGGATATCGTTTCATAATATCCTGTAAAAACAAAAGATCTAGTCTTGGGTTATCTAAGTTTAAACGATCATTCTCATTAGTGTTTAGATATACAACATCTGCATGATGCATCCATACATGAAGTAGTGAGGCTATACTATCGGTAAATTGTATGTTGGAGATGCCAGAAATAGCTGTTGCTTCAACTTTACGAAGTAAATGTCCATTCCATTTTTCAAGTTGCTCATTCGGCCGCTGTAGCACTAAAATTTCTCTTGCATTTTTATCCGCATTGTCAGGATATAATATAACCATGGATTTCTCTTGAACAATGCCACTCAGCCACACTACATCAGAGTTGGGTTTGTATTTGTAAGCGGCATCTCCATTTTCTGGGATTTCTGGGTTGGCGGGGAAAATAGCAATACTATTTGGCTTCATGGATTTCATGAAACGCTGACGGTTTTGTGTATATAGTTTTGATGGTATTGGTAAGTATTTCATACAAGTAACATAAAATAGATAGTGAAGGTAAGGATAAAAAAATATTCCCTCAGTCGATTGAGGGAATATAAATTTAAGATAGGGGGTAATTAATTTAGGGTTAGGGGGCCTTAAAGGCAACCTTGTTAGACTGCTCAAAATCTTCGGGTATAATTATAGCTTTCTTAGAAAGAAATACTTTCGATGAAATTGATGCGCCATCCATAGTCACTTGAGTTAAATAGTAATAATTATATCTTATAGATTTCAAGTTATGGCGGTATTGCTGCGGAATCATACTATTTCCTTTTGATGATATTGTCTCAATTACTTCAAAATCTTCATTCATGTTTTGAGAACCATGTAAAATAAAATACTTGACATTAACCTCTTTGCTAGTTTGAAAGGTTAGATAACCACTAGTAGATATTTTCATTTTAGAAATTATGGATTGGTTTCCTTGACCATAAATAAAGTTGCTAAATAACATAGTTATTATTGCGACAATGATTTGCTTTTTCATAATATAGTTTTTAAAAAATGAATTGTTTGTTTTTCTATCACAAAGATGCTACTATTAGAAGGCTATTTATTTAGAAAAACTACCTATAGCTATACAGTTATATATCCTAATTATAAATGCGTATAAATACACATTTATATAAAACTAGTTGAATTCTAATTGGAAAATATATCTGAAAACCATACATTCGAACTCAACTAAATTATTAGATAATGACTAACTTATCAGAAAAAGAAATTGCATTTTCTTATTTTAAGAACAATCCAGCTGAAGCTAAAGCTTTATTCATGGAGATGAATTATCAAGCTGATGAAACAGGAAATGCTCGTGCATTTAAAACTACACTACCAAATGCTGAAACATGGATAGACCATTATCAAAGTGCCGGTAATGTGGGTCCGGAATCTTTCTTATTACCTATAGAAGCACTATTTGATCATTTAAGCAACCTTAAAAGAAGTAATGGAGATGTAGTTGATATAAGCGAAGTAAAATACTTACATGTTTTTTTAGCAAGGACTATTGCTGGAGACCCGAAATCAACTACCATTGTCGTATCTGCAGTAGTAGTAGATGCTAATATAGGAAACCATGTGTATGAGTATGATGCGGACAATACACCTTTTGTTTTAGAACATGTAATTCCTTGTCCAAAATGCCAAGATATGGTAGCGGGGCATACAATTGATGTTCATGAAAAAATTGATAATTCTGACCCAAAACCTTAGTAAATAATGCTTGATAAAATTTATGTGTTGATTTTATCCGCTTCTTTCTTGGCTTCAGTTTATAATTGGAGGCATATTAACATTGCTGAGAAAGTAATTGCATGTTTACTATTTTTCTCCTTGGCAAATGAATTACTGTGTAGATATTTATTATATAGGAATTTGCCACTTGGGGTTGCACATAATGTTTTCAGTGTTTTTGAAATTTTATTAACTACTGCTTTTTTTCTGTTAGTTGTTAATTATAGAAATGTACTGTTTAAAACTATAGGAATTACGATTGTGTGGCTAATAATCATTATTCTAAATTCCATATTCTATAATCCCTTTAATTATTTAAACATAAACGTGCTTGTGCTTGAGTCAGTATATTTCATTGGTTTGTCATTATATGTATTATATAATGTCTTGTTAGATGACAACGTCGAAGATTTATTTAGAAACAGCTTGTTTTCACTAGTATGTTTACAACTAATACTTTGGGGCGGTTCTTTTATGTTTTGGAGCCTTGGCATCTATTTAATCAATAATAACATTAATGCAACTGCCGTTAATAATTATCATATAATACTCAATATACTTGTGTACTTCGGGTTTTTTATTGTTTATACTTTATTTGGTAAACTGAAGCTAACATGACCAATCAACATACCCTATTAATCTTTTTATTGGGCACTTTTATATTGCTTAGTTTTTCACTATTCGTAGTTTTATTTATACTTCAATACAAGAAACGACAACAATTATTTAAACTTGAAACAATAAACTTAGAGCACCAATTTCAATCACAATTATTAAATACCAAACTTGAAGTACAAGAACAAGCCTATAAATATTTATCAGAAGAAATACACGATAATGTAGGACAAGAGCTTAGCTTAGTAAAATTACACCTTTATACACTTAGCTTAAATAGTCAACATGATTCTAAAGAAGTAATTCAAAATGCAACTGAAGTGCTTTCGAAGGCTATAAATGATTTAAGAACTATAAGTCATAATTTGAATGGAAATTCTATTTCTAAAAATGGGTTGCCGGAGTCTCTTCAAAAAGAAGTTAGTTATATAAATAGTGCAAAGTCTTTAAAAGCAGTTTTAAATGTATCTGGGATAGTATTTTCATTTCCGCCGGATATAGAACTATTAATATTTAGAATAATTCAAGAGTCTTTAAATAATACAATTAAACACGCAAAGGCGAATACCGTAGTCGTTACTCTAGATTATAGAGTGGATCATGTTTATATTTTGATAAAAGATGATGGCATTGGCTTTGACACTAACAGCCCAAAGCTATCTAAAAGCCTTGGACTTATGAATATTGCTACTAGGGCTAAACTTCTGAATGCAAAACTTACAATTTCTTCTGAGATTAACCATGGGACTTCAATTTCTTTAGTTTTAAAATCAACAGCTGTATGAGTATTGAAAAAATAAGAATCGCAATGGCAGACGATCATGCATTGTTAAGAAAGTCTTTAGCTACTGTAATAAATTCTATGGAAGAATTTGAAGTTATTATAAGTGTAGATAACGGTAAGTTATTATTAGAAGCTCTTAAAACGACTAATATGTTACCACAGGTTTGTATCCTTGATATTAATATGCCAGAGATGAATGGGTATGAAACTGCAAGAGAACTTTTTAATTCTTATCCAGAAATAAAAATTATTGCTCTTTCAATGTATGACAACGAGCAAAATGTAATTCAAATGATTAGAAATGGAGCAACAGGATATCTATTAAAAGATGCCGATCCCGAAGAATTAAGGCGAGCGATTTTAGATGTTGTAACGTATGGGTTTTATCAATCAAACCTCACAAAAGGTAAGCTTTTAAGAACCGTGCCTCATGAAGATGAGCTTTCTGAAAATGAACTGAATTTTTTAAAGCTATGTTGTTCTGAATTATCTTATAAAGAAATTGCTGAAAAAATGTTTAAAAGTCCCAGAACAATTGACGGATATCGCGACTCCTTATTTTCTAAATTAGATGTTACTTCACGAACTGGCTTAGTACTTTATGCTATCAAAACGGGAATTGTTCCAATAAACGGAAAATAATGATTTCACTCTATTGGTTTTTCAATAAAATCAATGTTCCTATTCATAAATTGCTAAGCTGTGAAATATGCTATAGCTTTGTAAAATGGAAAATAGAACCAATCAACTTAAGAAATTACTGTCAAAAAACATACTAATGATAGATGGTGCTATGGGCACCATGATTCAAAAACATAAATTAGAAGAAAGTGATTATCGTGGTGAAAAATTTAAAGATTATCAATTAGATGTAAAGGGGAATAATGACTTACTATGCCTTACCCAACCAGAAATAATTAAAAATATTCATAAAGAATATCTTGAAGCTGGAGCTAATATTATTGAGACCAACACATTTAATGCACAAGCTGTTTCACTCGAAGATTATAAAATGCAATCACTTGCTACTGAAATTAACTTAGCTGCAGCAAAATTAGCCCAACAAGCAATTAAAGAATATGTAACAGAAAAAAATGCAGATGCTTCATGTCTATTTGTTGCTGGTGCTATTGGACCAATGAATAAAACACTATCACTTTCTCCAGATGTAAATAACCCTGGATTCAGGGCCGTTACTTTTGATGAAGTTTCTAATGCTTATTATGAACAAATAAGTGCTTTAATAAGTGGTGGAGTTGATATACTATTGGTTGAGACAATTTTTGATACCTTAAATGCAAAAGCTGCAATTTTTGCTATCAAAAAATATTTCAACGATCATAAAATAGAACTTCCTGTTATGATTTCGGGAACCATAACCGATGCATCTGGAAGAACTTTAAGTGGTCAAACACTCGAAGCTTTTTACATTTCTATGATGCATGCTAATCCTATTAGTATAGGGTTGAACTGTGCTTTAGGTGCAGATCAAATGCGCCCTCATATTGAAGAGCTTTCTTCTATAGCGGGTTGTCACGTAAGTGCATATCCAAATGCGGGTTTACCAAATGCTATGGGTGAATATGATGAAACGCCTGAAATAATGGCTGAAACCGTTGGTGAGTTTGCAAAACAAGGGTGGATAAACCTAATGGGCGGCTGTTGTGGCACCACCCCTGATCACATAAGAGCAATTAAAAAGGAAATGGATAGATATTCTCCAAGATCGCTCCCAAGCTTTTCCAGCAACAATTAAATGATTTGGTAGTAAGTTTAAAAAAATCGTTCAGTATAAAATTGAACTATTTTTTAGTTTTGTTTAAATGGAGCAATAAGTTTAAACTCTGGAATGGATATTTTAAGTTCTTTTTTTTCAAGTAAATCAAGTACTAAATAATGACCAAACATCTTACCTATGTCACTTTTAAGATTAGCTGCAGATACATATTGGTACTTGTTTCCAGGAACAATAATGGGTTGCTCTCCTACTACACCATCACCTTCAACAATTCTTGTAATTCCGCTACTTTCAATAATGTTCCACTTTCTTTTTAAGAGTTTTATAGGTGCTCTCGATTGATTTTCAATTGTAATTCTATAAGCAAATAAATATTCAGAGAGTACCGGCCTTGACTGTTCTTCTTGATAAAATACTTCAACAGCTACGCAAATACCATATGATTTTAATTGTACCATTATTTAAAGATAATCAATTAATCCTACTATTTTAGATGAGAATCTAACGCTTTAATGATTTCTTGACTTTCAAAGCCTTTTTGTAATAAATATCTATATACTTTGTTTTTTTTAACTAAACTGTTATTTTCTGTTTTAAGTTGTTCTAACTTTTTTTCCAATAACTTGTCTATCGTATTTTCATATTCTTTTTCATCAATTTCTTTTAGAGCTTTTTCAATGCAATAGGTTGAAATTTTGTGTAATTTAAGCATTTGTATAATTTTTCTTTTTCCAAAATTTTTTAACCTAAACTTTCCTCTTGCAATTGTCTTTGCAAATCTTTCTTCATTCAGAAAATCATCCACAATAAGTTGTGCAATTACTTGTTCAATATCAAATGATTTTCCTCCTATATCATAAAGCTTACACCTTACTTCATACTGGCTTCTTTCCTGATACGAACAGAAATGCTCTCCTGCGGATAATAGCTCTTTAAATGTCATTTAAAAACAATTAACGCCCCATATATACAATTAGAATTTGAATATCGCTTGGATTTACTCCACTTATTCTGCTTGCTTGACCTAACGTTCTAGGTTTAATTTTTGTCAATTTTTGCCTTGCTTCCGTTGAAAGTGCATTCAAATTTTCATAGTTGAATGAATCGGGAATTATATGGTCATCTAAATTTGACATTTTCTGAACTAATTCTCTCTCCTTCTCGATATATATCTCGTATTTAATTTGAATCTCAGTTTGTTCTAAAACTAATTTATCTGCACTACCAAGCTTTTCTTTTAATCGAGTATTAGTAGAAATCAAATCACTTATAGATACACCTGGTCGAAGAATTAGCTTATTCGCTCTAGTTTTTTCTCTTAAGACTGGTACATTTTTTTCAATTAAGCACTCATTAATATCTTCTGGATATACTGTCGTCTCATCCAAGAGCTTCTTTGTTTTAGATAATTCTTCTTGCTTAATATTTAGCAGTTTATATCTCTCTTCTGAAGCCAATCCTATATCATAACTTAGCTTAGTTAATCTTAAATCTGCATTATCTTGTCGTAAGAGAGTTCGAAATTCTGCTCTACTTGTAAACATCCTATATGGTTCATCTGTTCCTTTATTTATTAAATCGTCTATTAATACCCCAATATATGCATCACTTCTTTTCAAAATTACAGATTCTAACGAATTACTGTTTCTGTGAGAATTAATACCAGCTAATAAACCTTGACATGCAGCTTCTTCATACCCTGTAGTTCCATTTATTTGACCGGCAAAAAATAAATTATTGATGTATTTGGTTTCAAGGTTTGTTTTTAATTGTGTTGGCGGAAAATAATCATATTCTATAGCATAACCAGGTCTAAAAAATTTGCAGTTTTCAAATCCAGGTACTTTTGACAAAGCTGCATATTGTACTTTTTCTGGTAAAGATGTACTAAACCCATTTACATAAATCTCAACAGTATTCCAACCTTCAGGTTCAACGAATAATTGATGTCTTTCTTTGTCTGCAAATCTATTTATTTTATCTTCAATGCTTGGACAATATCTGGGTCCGCTTCCCTTTATTCTACCTTGATACATTGGTGATTTTTCAAAACCTGTTTTCAATATATCATGTACTTCTTCACTTGTATAAGTAATCCAGCAATTTCTTTGTTGTTTTGCTTTTATTTTATTTATTGGAAGGTATGAAAAACCAACAATCTCTTCATCCCCATCTTGAATTTCCATCTTTGAATAATCTAATGATCTTCCATCTATTCTAGGCGGTGTTCCTGTTTTAAGTCTTGCACTTTCAAACCCTAATGAAACTAGCTGTTCTGTTATTCCTGTAGCACCCTTTTCTCCCATTCTACCACCTCCAAATTGCTTTTCACCAATATGAATGATACCGTTTAGAAAGGTTCCATTTGTTAATACAACAGACTTAGCTCTAATTTCAACTCCTATTCCTGTAATTACACCTTCAACTGTTCCACGTGAAACAATTAAATTTCTTACTACATCTTGCCAAAAATCTACATTTTTAGTTTGCTCAAGCTTTTCTCTCCATGTAGTTGCAAATAATTGTCTGTCATTTTGAGCTCTTGGACTCCACATCCCTGGTCCCTTTGATTTATTCAACATTCTGAACTGAATCATTGAAATATCAGATACAATTCCACTATAGCCTCCCAATGCATCTATTTCTCTAACAATTTGTCCTTTTCCTATTCCCCCCATAGCTGGATTACAACTCATCTGTGCAATAGTTTGCATGTTCATGGTAATCAACAAAACTCTAGAACCCATATTTGCAGCAGCAGCAGCAGCTTCACATCCTGCATGACCTGCACCTACAACAATAACATCATATTCTCTAAACATACTAAATAAAATTACAGACCAAGTTGTTTACTTAATTCTAACATTTTAAATATTGGTTTTTTTGCTTTTTCTAATAATGTAAGATCCATTGTTATTTCGGGCATATCATACTTCATACATAAATACAATTTTTCAAGCGTGTTCAATTTCATATGAGGACATTCATTACATGCACAAGTATTATCAGGTGGTGCTGGTAAAAACAATTTATTTGGAGATAACAATTGCATCTGATGAAGGATTCCAGTTTCAGTAGCTACAATAAATTCTTGTGAAGGGTTATTTTGAGAATAATTTAATAATTGAGTAGTTGAACCTATAAAATCAGCTAAACCTAATATTTTTTCTTCACATTCAGGATGTGCAATAAATTTTGCAGCAGGATGCCTTTCTTTTAATTTAATAATTTTTTCTAAAGCAAAAATTTCATGCACCATACAGGCACCATTCCAAAGTAACATATTCCTTCCTGTTACCTTATTTAGGTACCTACCTAGATTTTTATCTGGAGCAAAAATTATCTTCTGAT
>CALMXV010000099.1 GCA_937871155.1 uncultured Taibaiella sp.
ATTTTTCTAATAATGCCAATCGATCTTCCGGTAATAAATAATGTAAAACATCTGTAATGATAATACCATTACAAGCTTGTAAACTATATTGGGTTAGGTCGGCATTTTCAAATGAAATATGTTCGTCTTTGAATTGATTGTGTTGAGCCACTTCAATCTTTTCTTCATCATAATCTACTCCTATAAATGAGCGACACGGCGCCGCCCAATGTAACATATAGGCCAAGAAGCCATAACCACAACCTAAGTCATAAAACGTACCCTCTCTAGGTAGGAGTTGATGAAAGGTTTCATAGTTTTTTTCTAAGGAGGTTTTAATACGGCAATACCATTCTATATCCGGTCCTTTATACGTATAGGTTCTCAGTAGTTGTTCTCGGAAATAGGTGGGCGTTTCATTTGTTGCTTTTAGTCGGTTGTATTCTTGTCGAAACCAATGATTGATTTTTTTGGCTCTATCGGTGTAAGTATTTCCCCAATCAGTATCGTTAATAGTAATTCTTGGATAGTAATAAATGTTGCAGGTACCGTCTTTCAGCAGCCAATCTCCTTTTTGCATCGTATAGCCAATGCCATGCAATATTAAGGGTACGAGGTCTAGTTGCAGCCTTTCTGCTATATAAAATGCCCCTTTATGAAATCTCTTTATTGAGTCATCCAAAGACCTTCTACCTTCAGGAAAAACGATAATGGAATATCCTTCATTCACCAATCGTTGTAGCGGTTCTATAGAATCTTCTGCACCATCAGCCACAGGATAATATTCTGCCATGCGTACCACAGCGCCAAACACAGGTGAACGCCACGTCCATTTGTTGGTAAGTAGTATCATTTTAGGATGTAGCATTGTAGAGCAAAGGATATCTAAAAACGAGCTATGGTTGGCAATATATACAGAAGGTTTATCGAAGTTGTTAGAAGCTCTATTGTATTCTTTTACGGATACATTGCGCATAAGGTGCATGAGGCTCCAGGTATAAGCGCTTAGGAATTTATGAAAGAGGTATTTGCTTTTTTGCTTACCAAAAGGACGAAGTTTTATTAAGATAAAACCGACTACTGTTAATACTAAGGAACCGGTTAAGAAATACGTAAAGGCAAAAACAGACTTTAAAAAACTCCATAAAGTAAAAGGCAAGAATTTTTTATCTGCCCTATGTTGAATGAACCAATTGAATAGAAATGGTTGTAGCGTTTGAGAAATAAACAATACACACAACAAGCCGGTAACGGATATAAACGCAATAGAACGAAGTGCAGGATGCTTTGCTAACAGCAATACTCCAAGACCAATGATGACGGTGACAACTGATACATATACGGCTGCTCTGGTGTTTTTAAGTTTATCGGTTCCCTTCTTATACTTCTCTACTAAACCGTCGGTGGTGAAGATGGCAAAATCATCACCCAGCCCAAATATTAATGAAGAAATGATGATGTTGACAATGTTGAACGTTAAGCCTAGCAAGGACATGATGCCCAATATCCATATCCAAGAGATAATCATGGGTAAGAAAGAAATAATAGCCAACTCAATACGTCCGTAACCAATAAGCAAGGCAAAGAATACAATGAGCGAAGAGTAAAGAGCTATTTTATTGAAGTCATTATTGAGAATGGATACGAGTTGGGTAGCTCCTTGTTGCCTATCTGAAACGATAATGTGTTCTTTATTCTTAAAGGATTCAAATACTTTTTCCCGATTTTCTTTTTCTACTCGTAGAGAGGCAATAGCAAAATGTTGCTGGTTGTTTTCTGCAAAGCCAGCTGGGAAAAATGAGGTTAATAGTTGAGTAGAATGGGTATCAAGAGTTGAATAAGTTTGTTGTAGTAAACCATCAAAGCCGCTAAAAGCTGTAGTTGAGAAGCCATTCATCGGCGCATAATAGGCAACACTTTTTTGTACCGCAGCTTTTTTCTCATGAGTCCAAAACTGATTCCATCGTGCTATTTTATTTTCTTGCGTTAGGTTATCTTGTAATAATTCAGTAGGGTTTGAAGCAGTTCTAATCAATTGTTCTTTTCTAAGGCTATCAATCAACGGTGTTACATAAGACAGTCTAGACAAGGCTTCTTGTGGAGTATTGCCTTTAGCCATTACATACACAGCACTTAATGCCATAGCATTTGCTTTCGACACT
>CALMXV010000100.1 GCA_937871155.1 uncultured Taibaiella sp.
ACCACAACAGGTAGCCTATGAGCTAAAGCGATTGACCAACTATTGTGGGCATTGGATAAAACATTGTGGTTGGTATCCCGATAAAAAAGTACGCCTATACCAGCGGTCTAAAGGTGCCTGGATAGGAGATCAAATTCATGAAAGTTGGGAATTAACCACTACTCCTAAAAACTACGGAAAGCTCCAAGGAGACTTATTACATTATAGTTATCCCAGCTTTTCTGACCATCTAAAGCAAATTGAAAAGTTTACTGAAATCATGTCAAGGCGTGATGTAGCTAACGGCAAAAAAGTTTCAATATTAAAAACCATCTTTGCTGCTAAATGGAAATTTATTCAAAGCTATTTTTTGAAATTAGGTTTCTTGGATGGCTATGCAGGATTTCAAGTGTGTTTACTCTCTTCATTTGCCACCTATATGAAGTACAGTAAAATTCATCAGTATCATCAATTTAAAAAAAAAGGAATTGAATACTAATGCTACCGCTTTCAAATATCATCATTAGTAGAACCGACAGTATCGGTGATGTAATCCTTACACTACCCTTAGCTGCTGTTATCAAGCAACATTTCCCTTCCATCAAAATTGCTTTTTTAGGAAAAAAATATACGCAACCCGTTATTGAATGTTGTAAGTATATAGATGAGTTTATTGAAGTTGAGGATTTTTTAAACAACAAGATATCAATAGATGGATGCAAGCCAGAAGCCATTCTCCATGTATTTCCTGTAAAAGAAATTGCTAGTCGAGCAAAAAAGTTAGCCATCCCTTTACGTATCGGTACTACCAATCGGATGTATCATTGGTTTACCTGTAATCAACTAATTCGTCTTAGTAGAAAAAACTCCATGCTACATGAGGCACAATTAAACCTTAAGTTGTTATCTGCACTAGGTATTCAACAAGAGTTCTCATTGAAAGATATTGTTCCATTGTTTGGCTTTAGCTGTATCCAACCTTTAGAGGAATCGTTTAAATCCTTTATCCATCCTACTAAATTCAACTTGATTTTACATCCTAAATCTCAAGGAAGTGCAAGAGAATGGGGGATTCCTAATTTTATAAAATTGATTGAAACGCTAGATACTTCTAAATACCATCTGCTCATTTCTGGTACAGAGAAAGAACGCATTCTTTTAGAGCCTTTATTTGATGCTTGTAAAGACCGAGTATCGGATATTACCGGCAAGATGAACCTCAGTCAATTCATAGCTTTTATTAATCATTGCAATGGCTTGGTGGCAAATAGTACTGGACCATTACATCTTGCTGCAATTCTTGGCAAGAAAGTTTTTGGGCTCTATCCTCCCATCCGTCCTATGCATCCTGGGAGATGGGCCCCCATAGGTAGTCATGCTACCATACTTGTATTTGATAAATCTTGTAACGATTGTAGAAAAGCAACGACTACTTGCCATTGCATGCAAGATATTTCCCCTATGGAGTTAGCAAATGCCATCCAATCAGCTACTCGCCTTTAAAATTAGGTTTTCGCTTTTCTAAAAAGGCTTGTACACCTTCTTTAAAATCATAAGTAACTCCTGCTTCAGCTTGTATTTGTTTCTCTCTTTCCAATTGTGCTTCTAAGGTGTTGTGCATCGATTCATTTAAAAGTCGTTTAGTAAGACCAATACCTTTTGTCGGCATTTGTGCTAACTGATAAGCAAGTTTTTTAGCACTAGCTTCAAAGCTATCATCAGGAAAAAACTGATAAATCATTCCCATAGCCACAGCTTCTTTTGCTGAAACTTTATCGCCAGTCATCATTAAGGCAGCAGTACGTTGATACCCAATAAGCCTTGGTAAAATATACGTGCCGCCACTATCTGGTATCAACCCTATTTTGCTAAATGCTTGAATAAAGGAAGCTGATTCAGTAGCTAATACTATATCACAAGCCAAAGCCACATTGGCGCCAGCACCCGCTGCAATACCATTCACCGCTGCAATGATTGGCTTCTCTATTTGTCGTAGTTTTTGAATAATAGGATTATAATGTTGAGCTACGATTTCTTCAATTACCATACTATCGGGTGAGATAGCTTCTCCCAAATCTTGACCGGCACAAAAGCCCTTGCCTGCACCAGTAAGATATATACAGCGAACTTCTTTATTAATAGCACAAGCGTCTAATTGTTCTTGAAGTGTTAACGCCATTTCACGATTAAAACTATTAAATTTTTCTGGTCGATTAAGGGTAAGAAAGGCAACGCCATTTTCAATAGAAGATAATATTTTATTAGACATAAGTACTTTGAAAATCGAATGATCTATTTTTTTTTAGAAAGACTAAAAGTAAGGATTAATGGAATATGGGATAATCAAAACTTGGTTTGAAAATTTTCTCTTTTCTATTACAAAATAGGAGCAACAACTAATGCTACTCCTATTCAATACTTATTTATTCACATCCCACCTACTGTACCACAATTTTCTTAATAATTTTTTCTTGGTCGGCTTTAAGTTCTACAA
>CALMXV010000101.1 GCA_937871155.1 uncultured Taibaiella sp.
CTTTTACATAAGCCCAAATAAGCCCTGCCGCCAATAGGATATAGATAGCGCTGATAAATGAACTTTTAGTTGATAAAGCTTGTCGATCATTTTTCAAAGGCTCTAACAATTGTTTGGGCAACTGTGCATCAATAGTTGCATTGGAATAAGTGAAAAACATAGAGCCTCCAATAGCAAACAACAAACAGATACCTGCAGTTGCACCCGCAGCAATTTTTAGCTTCTTCAACAATTCCTCTTGAGGAATACTTTTCTTAGAAACCTCCATCAAACCCCACATGCCCAACATTAAAAAAAGCAACTGTGGCACTAACAATACCATTGTAGGGGAACGGAACTTATTGTACATCGGTAAGTAATCAAACAAGAAATAGTTGAATGCTTTGAAATTATCTCCCCAAGACATCATGATGGTAAAAGCACAAACCGCCAATATCCACCATTTATGTTTGCTCTTTACTATTAATGCTCCCAATACAAATAAGAAGCAAACTATGGCACCAAAATATACGGGGCCGGAAATGCCCATACGCTGCGGTCCCCAATATAACGGTAAGGATTGTGTTTGTCCGCTAATCAGTGCTTCAGTTTCTGGTGCTTGTTCAATAGGTTCATTGGTACTGCCACCATACAAATAAGGAATCATTAAGCTAAAGGTTTCACCGATGCCATTGCTCCACATAAAGGCGTAATCTTTATCTAGCCCTCCAGATTTTTTATCTTCTTTCTTATTACTTTTCAATTCGCTTTCACCACCGCGCATCGTTGCCTTAGCATATTCTTTAGTTGGTAAGATGAAAGACATACAAGTACCTACAGCGACTACGGCGACTACTAAAGCTATCACCGAAGAAATCATAAAGTTTTTAATCGAACCTTTGGTAAGGAAAACCTCCACCAGCTTGCAGATAAAGTATCCGCCAAATACAAAGAACGAATAATACAACACTTGAAAGTGATTGGTACCCGCCATTAATGCCAAGCTAATACCCATCAATAAAGAACCTAGTAACCAGCGTTGTCGATAGATCAATATCATCCCGGCTAACACAGCAGGAAACCAACCCATCGCCAATACTTTAGTTTCATGCCCTACCGCTATCAAAACAATCGTATTAGTAGCAAAAGCATAAGCAAATGAGCCAATAACTCCAATCCATCTATCAATACGCATCACACTCATAAGTGTATAAAAACACAGCATTGCAATAAAGAAGTAGAATGCCGGCTTCACTAAAATCTGTGTAATAAATAAGCTGATATAACCTACATAATTGTCGGAATGAGGATAACCGATAGTATAAGAAGGCATTCCCCCGAACATACTATTGGTCCATAAAGGATTGATGCCGGTACTATCATAATAAGTTTTGGATTGTTGGTACATCCCTTGCCAGTTCATCAAATCGTGCTGAGCCAAAACCTTTCCTTCTAAAACTGGATAAGAGTATAACAGTGAAAAAATAGCAAAGCCGGCAATAATGAGCAAGTGAGGTGTCAGCTTCTTAAAATCAATAGATTCCATAAATGTGTGATGTTGCAACAAAAAAATATTGTTCGTTTAGTTTGGAAAAATACTATTTCCCAATACGAAATGCGAATATCCGTAAAATATTCTCTTTTTTAATTGGTGACTGTATAATGAAGGAGTGCTAAAACACAACCTTTTTTTTTAAAGTTCCTTAGTATAAATATTTCCCAAATTATTCTCATACGGGTTTAGTAAAACAAAAACAGTCCTTCAATAAAGTATTTTTGGCAAGAATTTTGTCAGCATGGCAATGAATTTACTTTTATGAATTTACTTAGGACGCTTTTAATCGCCCTTATTGGGATATTATTAACCGCTGCAAGCTTTGCTCAGCCTTATACTATATCCGGTAAAATTTTAGATGGCACCGACCATTCCACACTCATTGGTGCTACCGTAGTGGTAGCTCCCGTTAACGATACTTCTAAAACTTCAGGTACTGTAACCGATGAAAACGGCAATTTCAAACTGGATCCTTTACCCATCAACAAGTATTTGCTAAAAGTCTATTACATAGGTTTCGAAACACACAAAGAAGTCATCACCCTATCTCAGAACCTACAACTTCCAACGATACAATTAAAAGCTTTAAGCACACAACTTAAAAATGTAGAGGTGCGTGCAGAGGCAGTAAGGGCCATCCAGTCCGGCGACACTACAAGTTTTAATGCTAATGCTTACAAAGTAAATAGAGATGCTACTGCTGAAGACCTTATTAATAAAATGCCCGGTATCTCTACACAAGATGGCACACTGAAAGCCGGTGGAGAACAAGTAAAAAAAGTATTAGTGGATGGGAAACCATTTTTTGGTGATGACCCCAATGCCGCTATTAAAAACCTTCCTGCAGAAGTAATTGATAAGATTCAAGTGTTTGATAAGATGAGTGACCAAGCACAGCTCACCGGATTTGATGACGGCAATTCAATGAAGACTATCAACATCATGACAAAGCCCGGAAGAAACAATGGGCAATTCGGGAAACTGTATGGAGGAATTGGAGCGCGAGACTTTACCCTTAATAATACCTTGTATCTTGCTGGTGGCAATCTAAATTATTTCAAAGGTGCTACACGCTTATCCTTATTAGCGTTAAGTAATAATATCAATCAACAAAATTTTTCTTCTGACGACTTAACGGGTGTGATGAGTGCCAACTCAGGTGGGATGCGTGGAGGACCCGGTGGCAGAGGTCCAGGCGGACCTGGTGGCTTTGGTGGCGGTGCCGGAAATTTTTTAGTAGGTCAGCAAGGAGGCATTACAAAAACTAATTCTGTAGGGATAAACTATAGTGATGAATGGGGTAAAAAGATAAAAATATCCGGCAGTTATTTTTTTAATAGAACAGATAATGAAAATACAACCGATCTTTTTCGTCAATATATCACCCCTTCAGATAGCGGATTGCTTTATCATGAAAGCAGCCGTACACAAAGTAAAAACATAAACCACAGAGCCAATTTTAGAGTAGAATATGAAATCGATAGCAATAATACTTTAATCATTTCTCCCAGAGTTAGTTTTCAACAAAATGAATATGCTAAATATCTAAACGGCACAAGTACTTTAAGTGATAGTAGCTTAGTAAGCGCTACCAACAACACAACTACCTCAAATAATACAGGTATCAATCTTAGCAACAACCTTACATTCATGCATCGCTTTGCAAAGAAAGGTCGCACTTTATCTTTTGATGCCAATACACAATACAACAAACGTGATGGAGATGGAACCCTTACTTCCAATAATCAATATGCCAATGGAGACACCTTATCCTTAGACCAAAAAAATACCCAAAAGTCTGATGGATACACGCTTTCAGGAAGCCTTAATTATACTGAGCCGCTATCGAAAAACGCTCAACTGATGGTCAATTACTCGCCTTCATTCACTAAAAACAATGCGGACAAACAAACTAACAATCCGAATGGCAGCGGTGATTATTTATCAATGGACACTCTCCTTTCCAATCAATATGAAAACAATTATCTAGCACATCGTGGCGGTCTAAGCTATCGTTATAACAATGCCAAAATGCGCGCATCAGTGGGCTCCGATTACCAATATGCTACATTACAAGGCACACAAGTGTTTCCTTCAAATTACAACCTAAGCAAAACCTTTTCCAACATCTTACCCAATGCTTGGCTCAACTACAGTTTTACTAAAACTAAAAACTTGCGCATGGTCTATCGTGCTAGCACTAACATACCTAGCGTATCGCAGTTGCAAAACGTAATAGACAACTCCAATACTTTGTTATTAAGAACGGGGAATACTGATTTAAAACAATCTTATCAGCATTTTACCATGATGCGCTATGGTAGTACCAATTCCACTAAAGCCACTACCTTTAATTTTATGTTCTTTGGTAGATTTACCCAAGACTATATTGCCAATCAAACCATCATCCCTACAAAAGATACCCTACTCTCAGATGGCTGGAAACTCAACTCCGGCAGCCAACTTACCCGACCTATCAACATGGATGGCTATGTAAATATCAATAGCTTTCTTTCTTATGGCATGCCTCTAAAAGGACTTAAAACCAACCTTAACCTAGATGCAGGAGTCAACTATAGCCGTACACCGGGAATGATTAATCAGTTTACCAACTTTGCTAACAACTATGGGCTTAATGCAGGTGTGGTTTTAAGTAGTAATATCAGTGAAAATTTTGACTTTACTTTAGCTTATAACGGCTCCTACAATGTCGTTAAAAACACCTTACAAAAGCAACTCAACAATAACTACTACTCTCAAAATACCTCATTACGTCTTAACTATGTTTTCTTAGATGGTTTTGTATTGAATACTAGTGTCAATCATCAACTCTATTCAGGGCTTTCTCAAGGCTTTAATCAAAACTACTTGCTATGGAATGCAGGTTTGGGTTATAAATTCTTAAAGGATCGCTCTTTGGATGTGAGAGTAAACATGTATGATATCCTTAATCAAAATAGAGCTATCACTCGCACTATTACAGAGACCTATATTGAAGATAGTCGTACCAATATTCTTCAGCGTTATCTCATGTTGAATGTTAGCTATACCATCCGGAAGTTTGGAGGCAAAAAAATATCCGAACAAGAATTGGAGAAAAAAATAGATAGAGATGGAGAAATCAAAGAACGACAACGCCACATGCAAATGATGCCACCACCATCAAGAGGAAGCTCACCTCATGGTAGTGGCATGGGTTTTTAAAAGAGCAGAAACAGTAACTTAGGTTGCTGTTTTTTTGTTCCGTCAACCTTGCTTTTAAGCATTATTCAACATTGAAAGTAGCCGCTATTGGGTGATTGTAAATATTCTTGAACCTTGCTCTTAAAATTTGAGAATACTATTAAGATATTATTTTTGTTGCCGTCAATGAATATTCGCCTTCTTATACTTTGGTTTTTCTTTTGCTTTGCAACCCTACAAGTGCATAGCCAAATTCAGGTTAGTGCGGAGCATAGATATTACAAAGCATTATCCTACCAAGCAAAGAAAAATTATCCTGAAGCTAGAAAACTACTGGAACGATTATTAGTAGATTATCCTAATTATACGGATGCTTATAGCACACTTTCGAAATGGTATTTTACCGAGCATCAATTTCTAAAAGCTAAAGAGGTGTTACAAAAGGGATATCAGACAAACAAAGCCTTTGCATATCCATTTGCCAAAGCATT
>CALMXV010000102.1 GCA_937871155.1 uncultured Taibaiella sp.
ATGATCGTTCCATGCATTACACTTTACCTGTTCCCTTTTACAATTATTTCAAGCCTACAAACATTGTATCGGTACCTCGCTATTATGTATTACCACAGGGATGGGAAAAGGTAATTGCAAGATTAAAAACCAACGGTGTTCAAATGACGGAGATGAAAAAAGATACCGTGATACATGTAGTTACTTATAAAATTCAAGATTATAAAACAGTGCCCAAACCCTATGAAGGGCATTATTTGCATACGGGAGTTACTTACGAAACTATAACAGCTCCTGTTCCATTTCGAAAAGGAGATTTTCTTATTTCAACACATCAAATTGCAAAAAGATATTTAATAGAAACACTGGAACCTAATGCACCTGATGCTTTTTTTGCTTGGAATTTCTTTGATGCCGTCTTACAACAAAAAGAATATTTTAGTGATTACGTATTTGAAGACGAGGCCGCCCAACTCTTGAAACAAAATCCGGCATTAAGGAGCGCATTGAATAGTGCTTGTAAGGCAGATACCACTATAGCTCAAAGTGCCCAAAAGCAATTAGCCTTTATTTATCAACATTCGCCTTATCAAGAGCCTGAGTACCTTCGTTACCCTGTTTTCCGAATTGAATAATCTAGTAGATTTGCCCTTATGATTTACCATTTGGTAGTAGGCGATGAAGCTGCTACACCTTTAAGAGCGGCTTTCCAAACAACCTTATCCAGCGATCAAGAGATAGTAGTCTTAAGAGATTTATTAAATGTAGGACCGTTGCTCAAAGCAGAGGAAGGGCAAAAGTTTAGTGCGATGCGTAGCCAATTTTGGAAATCCGTATTACCTCCTTCAAAAGAAGCTCTTGTGGCAGATGATTTAGAACGATTGCTCCTCATCAGTAATGAGCTATACAAAGAAGAAAAACATACTGTTTATTTCTGGATGGCTCCAACTGCACCAGATATAGTTACCTACTATTGGTTGTTGTTCTTTCTGAAAAATCATAGAGAGCGATTTTATGTAGTGAATGTAAGCGGGCTTCCATTTTTAGATGAACAAGGAAAATTATTTTACCCTAAAAACATCAGCGAAATACCTTCAAAAGAATTGATAAAAGCACGAAAACTGGCTCGTATCATTACACCTTCAGAAATGGAAGTAGATTTAGATGAATGGGAGAAAATAAAAACAGAGAATACAGCCATCCGAACACATGAAGGAGGAAAGAAAATCGTATCTCAACAAGAAGGGTTTTATGATTCTGTATTATTGAGTTTCTGCTCGAATCAGTTTCAAAAAGCCTCAAAGATTATTCGTCAAACATTAAGTAAATATGCCTTGCCCACAGGTGATTTATACCTTGGCTATCGGTTTAAACAACTGGCGTTATCAGGACAAGTAACCTTACAAGGTGACCCTTCAAAAGCCTTAAATGAATGGGAAATAAAGTTGGCGGAAGTTGCAGCAACTATCAATAATGAAGTGGCGATAAACCACATAAATTAAACCCAAAAAATCTTCATGAAAATAGTAGCCATAGAACCTTTTAGCCAAGATGATAGAGGAAGTGTAGCAGAATACTATCATGAGCGTACAGGTTTTCATCTTTTAGTATTTACCAAAGCCGGTGCCGTGCGCGGTAGGCATTATCATGCGGGCAATTCTATCAGTAAGAATCCTGAAATTATCATTTTAGTTTCCGGTACTTGTACCATCAACTGGCGAAATGTAAATGAAAAAAACGTGATAACAGAAACTATAAGTGGACCAGCAAAAATTGAAATTGCCCCTTATGAATGGCATGAATTTATTGCAGTTACTGATTGTAGCATGGTAGAGCTAAATTCCCTTTCTGAACATATTGCGGATACCATTCATGATGGGTAACGTTGGTGGAATACTTACTAACTTCCCAATGTAGCTTCAGATATAGCCAACAAGGGTATATCTATTGCTTTTACTAATGTTTCGGTATGCGATGTGGTGAAAAGTTGCTCCAATAAAGGATGTTGATGCGGCATAAGAACCAACCACTCTATAGGATGTTCCTGAATGAAAGAGGCTATTTCCCTATTGACATGATTTCCTTTTTGAAAATGATAAATGGGTTTTCCGGTAGGTATCGCTTCACCCAAGGCTGCATCTGCTATTAAGGTCATTTGCTCATTTGAGAATTCGTAATCTTCAGGAACTATGGTTAGAATATGAATGGTAGCGTTTAAATTTTTCAGAATATTTTGTAGTTGTTGTTCAATAGATGCGATGTTTTTATTACTAAAATCGCTAGCAAAACAAACAGCTTTAGGAGCTTTGTAAATAGCCGACGCTGGAATGCCCAAAACCGGAACTGAAAAATCGCGCATGGCTTCCACCATATTATTATCCATCCAAAAATAATGATTCGCTGTTCCTTTATTTCCCATAATCACTAATAAAGGTGATATCTCTTCTATCAACTCTTGGAGCACATCCAACACTTCTCCAAATCGTATTTCAGAAATAATTTCCAAACTAGGATAAATTGGTTGAAGGGTATTTATCAAATCTATCATCGCAGTATCTGCTAGTTCTTTTCCTTCATTAGCTGTCATAGCAGGCATAGGCATATCGCTGCCTATAACTATGGGTAGCGTGAAGCAATGACTCACTATAAGCTTAGCTTTTATATCTATGGCTAGTTGGCAAGCATAGTGAACAGCATTAGTGGCTGTGGTTGAAAAATCAGTTGCTACGATGATAGTTGACATGTTACAAAACTATTTTTTAATGGTCTTTGTCTTAATCTTATGAATAGCGTTTCTAGTATAATCACTTAATACTAAAGTTCCGCTAATAGCTGCTCGTTCCATCAACAATGTTTCCCAAGTTTCAGTATCTCTCCAAAGTATCTTTTTGAGTTCCCACATAGCTTGAGGACTGCTTTGTGCTAAGCGTTCTGCTAGGCTTTGGATAGCATCATCCATTTCACTTTGAGAACTGTGTACTTCTGCATAAAGCCCATGTTTCTTTGCCCATTCTGCCGAGCGCCATTCAGTAGCATCTATAGCTAATTGTGAAAAGCTGGATAGTCCCATTTTGCGTTCTACAGCCGGCCCTACTACAAACGGCCCAATACCAATAGCTAATTCACTAAGCTTTACAGAAGCCTCTTCTACTGCAATGGCATAATCTACCGCTGCGGCTATACCTACACCTCCACCTACTGCTTTGCCATGAATACGACCGATGATAAACTTATGGCATTTGCGCATAGCATTAATAACTTTAGCAAAGCCACTAAAAAACTCAAGCCCTTGCGCTTTTGTTTCGATACTTACTAACTCATCAAAAGAAGCACCGGCACAGAAAGCTTTCTCTCCGACACTTTTAAGGACAATCACTTTCACTCTTTCATCAATACCTATATCATTGATTGTTTTAGCAAGGTCATTTAAAATAGCACCAGGCAAGGAATTACTAGCCGGATGATGAAATTCAATTGTTGCGATACCTTGTTCTATAGCTGTACGAACATATCCTTCTTTGTGTTGCATATTGATATTAAAATTATGGCTGCTAAGATAAAAACTTAAAACTATCTTGATATGTTTCTTTTATGAATGATAGGTGGTTTCCTTCTAGGATCATTCAAAAATTCTAACCCACTAACACATAAATATTGTTTCCAATGTTTTCTAAAGTAACTTTAAAGTACTAAACTAAATATTATGGCACTTAATGCATTTTTAAAATTGATAGCAAGCAATCTAGGAGATATTAAAGGAGGTACCTTACAAAAAGGCAGAGAAGGCTGGATAGAAGTCATCGCTTTTAGTCACGAGGTACTTTCTCCAAGAGACCCGGCTAGTGGGCAAGCTACTGGAAGAAGACAACACAAACCTTTAACCATAACCAAAGAGTTAGATAAAAGTTCACCGCTTCTCATGCAGTTGCTCATTTCCAATGAATCCATTAAAAATTTTGAGTTGCGCTTTTGGACTCCCAAAAATGCAGCTAGAGTTGGTGCTAGCGGCGCTGAATTTAACCACCTGACGATAAAGCTTCAAAATGCTTTTATCATAGACATTAAAACAACTATGTTGAATAACAAGAATCCTGAACTTGTAAAGTATAAAGAGTTTGAAGAAGTATCCTTTGTCTATGAAAACATTGAATGGGTGTGGAATGAAACAGGGGTAAGTACCGTTGATAACTGGGTTTGATGCTCCGATTTCCCTATCAAATTCAGCTATTGCTTTCCCGAAAAGCCCGCGAGGACATTAATGGTCAAGGCTACAATGAATGTGTTGAATGCAAATGAAATGATGCTATGCATCAATACGAGTCGTCTCATTCGTTTATCAGTGATTTCAATATCGGATACTTGAAAAGTCATTCCAATCACAAACGAAAAATATGCAAAGTCAACAAAGTCTGGCTTTTCTTCTTCATTAGGAAATCGTAGTCCACCATGATGTAATTTATCCGAAGTAGGATGGTTGCCATAATACAAATGTGCATATCGAATGGTAAAAATAGTATGCAGCATAATCCAAGAACAAGCCATCCCGGCACTTCCTAAAATAAGTGGTAAAACAGAATTTTGTTCTCTATTCACTACTATTACAAACACACCGGTAATACTAGCTATGATGGATAATAGTATGATGATAAAAATAGCTATTGATGATTCATCTTGTTCTTTAGCTTGTGCTCTTATCTGGCTTTGAGAAGTAGATAAAAACGTGAACCAATCCAAGGAGACAAGTGTTGTACTAAAAAATATCCATCCTACCATCATAACAGAAGAACGGTTTACTAGAAGTAAATCTGAAAACAAATAACCGATTATTGCTACTAGCAAACTGAGCAATAATCGGTATATGGCTTTTAGTTTATGAATTTTCATAAACGATTTTTTACTGTTTAAAATTCGGCATTCTTTGGAGTTCTAGGGAAAGGAATAACATCACGAATGTTACCCATACCCGTCACGAACTGAACAATACGTTCAAAACCTAATCCAAAGCCAGCATGAGGGATGGTGCCGAAGCGGCGTGTGTCTAAATACCAATCCATTTCTTTAGTAGGAATATGCATTTCATTCATACGCTGTTCTAATTTCTCTAATCGCTCTTCTCTTTGTGACCCTCCTACTATTTCTCCTATACCCGGTGCTAAAATGTCCATAGCTGCTACGGTCTTCCCGTCGTCATTTTGCCTCATATAAAATGCCTTTATCTCTTTAGGGTAATCTGTAACAATTACCGGTTTTTTAAAATGCTTTTCTACCAGATAGCGCTCATGTTCACTTTGCATATCTATACCCCAAGATACCTCATACTGAAATTTCTTTTTCTTGTATGCCGGAGATTGTAATAAAATATTTATTGCTTCAGTATAAGTGATACGCTCAAATTCATTGTTCACAACAAATTCCAACTTCTCAATCAAGCCCATTTCACTACGCTCGTTTTGTGGTTTCAGCTTTTCTTCTTCTGACAATCGTTGAGCTAAGAAAGTTAAATCTTCTTTACAATTTTCAAGCGCATAGCCAATGATGTATTTGATAAATGCCTCGGCTAAGTCCATATTATCAGTAAGGTTGTTAAAAGCTACTTCCGGCTCTATCATCCAAAACTCTGCTAAATGCCTTGCTGTATTTGAATTTTCAGCTCTAAAGGTTGGACCAAATGTATAGACTTCACCAAAAGCAGTAGCCGCTAATTCAGCTTCCAACTGACCACTTACGGTAAGGTTGGTACTTCTTCCAAAAAAATCTTCTTCAAAATTGATTTGACCATTATCCAATCTTGGAGGATTATCAAAAGGCAACGTAGTCACACGAAACATTTCACCTGCACCTTCAGCGTCACTAGCCGTAATGATGGGTGTATGTAAATAAACGAAGCCTTGATTATTGAAAAACTCATGAATGGCAAACGCCAAAGCATGTCTTACTCGAAACACAGCCCCGAATGTGTTAGTACGAAAACGCAAATGAGCAATCTCACGTAAATATTCTAAGCTGGGACGATTCTTTAATTGTAAAGGATATTTTTCGCCATCACAATCTCCAATTATCTCAATGGAGGATGCTTTTACTTCATAACGTTGCCCTTTTCCTTGTGAAGCAATCAAGTTACCGCTTACGCTTATGGCAGCACCATTGGATATTCTTTTTACGATGGCGGCATCGGTTTTTAAGTCTATCACAATTTGTAAATTGCTCATACAAGAGCCATCATTTAATGCGATAAACTGATTGTTTCTAAAACTTCTTACCCAACCTTTTACTACAACTTCATAATCTTGTTGGTCACTGGTTAAAATGCTATTTATTTTTGTCCGTTTCATTAATGTGTTTCTAATATTTTATTTGCTTAAATCAATTTAAAATTTATAAAAAAAAGCTATTGTGTTTGTTCTACATTGATATTTGTTGTTGTTTTTTCTTGCACTTTAGGCTTATCAAAAAACAAATATTTCACAGCAACGATTATCATGAAAATGGCAAAAACACGCTTTACCGTTATCGTATTTAAATCTTGCACCCACTTGCCACCAAAAAACGAACCTACTACAAAAGCTAAAATTAATACGAGTGCAAAATCC
>CALMXV010000103.1 GCA_937871155.1 uncultured Taibaiella sp.
GCAAGATGCCGATATGGTCATGTTCTTGTATCGTCCGGAGTATTATGGTATTAATAACAATGAAATGGGCGAACCGATAGAAGGTGAAACCCATATCCATATAGCTAAAAACCGTAGTGGTAGCACCGATACGGTTAAAGTGCGCTTCATAAAAGAGTATCAAAAATTTGTGGACTTAGATGATGATAAAGGCTTTAATCGTGGCGGCGGATTTGGTGGTGGCGGCGGATTTGCCCCTCCAAAAGGTGACAATCCAATGGCAGGCATTCGTAAAGACCCTAGTGAATTTGGAGGTTCTAAAATGTATATTCAAGGTGGCGGATTTCAAACCTTACCTTCAAAAGCCAGCAACTACAATTTTGATGATGAAGAGGACCATAAATCACAAAACAACTTTGATGATTCGGCACCATTCTAATCATAAACAATAGTAAAAAACTCAAAAGGTACGGAATCAATAAACCGTACCTTTTCAATTTTATTGCTGATGAGAACTCCTATTTTTCCAACAAGGTAAACTCTACTCTATTATTCTTTTTACGTCCTTCGGGAGTATTGTTGGGGGCTATCGGTTGTGCTTTTCCGAAGCCTGTTGCCTCAATTTTCAAAGAGCTGATACCAGCACTCACCAGATAGCTTTTTACCGACTCAGCACGTGCTTTAGAGAAAAATAAATTATAGCCGTCATCACCTATATTATCGGTATAGCCTACTAACTTGAGACGATAGCCTTTTTGTATCATCAACAATGCTAGCTTGTCAAGAGATTTGTGAGAACTAGGATCGATATCAGCACGCTCATAATAAAACGTGAGATTACGCTGTGCTTCTTTTACTATTTTAAGGTCTTCTTCCGTAATGCTCACTTCAGGTGTTGTGGTTTTGGAAAATTTTAGTTCCTCTACCGGCTTCGAGGCAACTGTGTTCCTCTTCACCTCTTCACATCCATCTACATTTACTTTGGTATTTACGGCTGTGCCCGGGCATTTATCTACAATATCATAAACACCATCACCATCACTATCCGTAATTAAGCGATCCATTTTTGCTTGCAACAGTTTGTTCTGCCTTTCTGATTCTTCCAATAAACCACGCATTGCAGCAAGCTCTTGTGTTGTTTTATCTATTAACTGAAAAGTAGGATTATTCCAACTCATTACGGGTTTCGACTTACTACCTAAATAAATTTGTAGTCCCATATACGCATAGCTAAACTTATCCTGATTGGTACCATAATGTGTCATATCAAGATTGTCACCATCCACCAAATTCACTCTATAGCCTAATTCTAAACCCATCATAGAACTTAGTTTTACTTTAGCTCCCACGCTAACCGGGAAATATAAAGCAGCTACAGTACTTCCATTCTTAAGAGTCTCTTTCATGCTATCCGCTGTTCTTACACCATTAGATGTATAACCCATATAACCCAAGCCGAGAGTAGTAAATAAATTGACGGTATTATTAGCAGTAAGCCAGTTGGTGTTTAAAAGGTTAAAAACAACATTAAAGCTACCGGCATAGTTGACTTTAGTTTCATAATTCGCATACTTCAATATTCTCTTTGAACCGTCCCCTTGAAGGCGATCATTATTACCGCTAAAACTACCCATTAATATATCTGCTTTTAAGGATAGTAAGTGTGTTAAATCTTTTTGTACATAAATACCAAAACCTGCGCCTACATTGTTCTTGGTAAAGTCATTCATACCCCCAGGAAGGCTGCCTACCATAGTACCCCCACCATTTATGCCTATTGACCAAGTACGGTAGGAAGGTTTGTTGGTATTGGTAGTTTCTGAAATAGTATTTGCAGGAATAGAAAGGCTATCTGACTGTGCGAAAGAGGTAATGGTTGCTACTGTCAGCAGAAGTGTAAGGAGTACTTGTTTCATGGTAATTCAGTACTTAAAAATTTGAGAGCAAAATTAGTGATTAAATCTGTCTGAAATTCAAACATTAAAATAGAGCGTGTAAATGAAGAGGATTATCTAAATATTATTATAGGTACCCCATCCTACCATCTAGATATAAAAGTAAAAAAGCTCACATACAGCACCATTTATCCCTAAATAACCGCTTCTATCCCAAATATTTCTTAACAGCTATTTGTCATTTTACGTTTGTGTCAGATAAAAATTACAAACCCAAAAACAACCTATGAATAGCTATCAAAAAATATCCCCAATGCTACTTGTACTAAGTCAAACCGTCCACATGCACCCTACTTAATTCTAAGTAAATTATTACAAGTCTCACATTAACATTTTACCATCAATAAAAAAAAACAAAACACCAATTTTTAAAATTTAAAAATCAAAAAATCA
>CALMXV010000104.1 GCA_937871155.1 uncultured Taibaiella sp.
TTAGAGCCTGCGTATGATAGTTATATTCCTAATATTGAAATGAATGGTGCAAAAGCGATACCCATAGCTCTTTCCTATCCTGATTTTACGGTAGATTGGAGTCTGGTGAAAGCTGCCGTCACACCGGCTACCAAAGCAATTATCATTAATACACCTCATAATCCTACAGGTACCATATGGTCGGCTGATGATTGGGCTTCACTTGCTGGTATTGTAGAGCATACAGATATCATCATCATTTCTGATGAAGTGTATGAGCAATTGGTATTTGATGGAGCCGAACACCATTCAGTTTTACAACAAGAAGCATTAAGGCATCGGAGCTTTGCTATTTTTTCTTTTGGAAAAGTATTTAATAATACCGGATGGAAATTGGGCTATGTAGTAGCTCCGGAGCACTTGACACAAGCTTTTCGGCATATTCATCAGTATGTTTCATTTTCTGTAAATACACCATCGCAGTATGCCATTGCACAGTATATGCAAAGTGATAGGTTACCGATGATTCATGCATTAATGCAGGCCAAACGTGATTACTTTTTAGATTTGATAAGCCACTTACCGTTTACCATTCATCAAAAAACTACAGGCAGTTATTTTCAACTAGTAAGCTATGAAAACATTAGCCATTTACCGGATAGAGAATTTGCCGCTTGGCTTACTAAAGAATATGGAGTCGCTACGATTCCTTTAAGTCCTTTTTATAGCCATAAGAAAGATGATAAGTTGATACGTTTTTGCTTTGCTAAAAAAGAAACAACCTTAGAAGCAGCAGCAACAAGACTAGCGAAAATAACTTCACTTTAAAAAAGCTGCTTTATTTTGAAACTTGAATATGGTTCACCCATTCTTCTATATTGGGGGCAGTTTCTACTTGATAGGTTCCGATAGCTGTTCTGCGTAAAGAATTAAGATAAGCACCAACTCCTAAAGCCTTTCCAAAATCATGAGCTAAAGAACGGATATAAGTACCCGTACTACAGACGACTCTAAAATTAACTTCTGGAAGCTGGAAAGTAGTTATTTCAAAGGTGGAGATAGTGATGGGTCTTGCTTCTAGTTGAATGTCTTTCCCCTTTCTTGCCAATTCATAAGCACGTTTGCCATCTTTTTTAATAGCGGAATGGATAGGCGGAACTTGAAGAATATCTCCAATAAATTGTTTTGTTGTCTGTTGAATCCACTCTTCTGTAAGATGCGAAATAGAGGCTTGCACTTCAGGCTCACTTTCTAAATCATAAGTAGGGGTAGTGCTTCCAAGATAGAAACTGCCGGTATATTCTTTAGGTAATCGTTGATAATCCGAAATTTTTTTAGTGAAGCTGCCTGTACAACAGATTAATAACCCTGTGGCTAAGGGGTCTAATGTACCGGCATGACCAATCTTTACTTTAGCTGTATTTTTAATTTTATTGATAGCAGCAAAGCTTGTTATGCCATAAGGTTTATCAATCAGCAGCATAGTGCCTTCTTGTAACTCCTTTATAGAAGGGTATTTTTTCATGGATATTATTAATAAACTATTAGCGCTTTTCTTTGACTGCTGCGAAAGTAGCAATAGACTTAGATAGAGAAAAATATTAATCACTTATCAGCAACCCTGCATCCACAATCTTACAAAAAGTGATATTAGGAAACCTATTGGGTAAACTACTAAATTTGCAGCCATGTTGTTATTTGAGACGAAAGAGCAGCCCCTAGTAATAGCGGGTCCGTGTAGTGCGGAAACACGTGAGCAAGTGCTGCAAACAGCAGCAGCTTTATCTCAACTTCCGGTAAAAATATTTCGTGCCGGAATATGGAAGCCTCGTACAAAACCTGGCAATTTTGAAGGAATAGGCGAAGAAGGGTTAAAATGGTTGCAAGAAGTAAAGCGTACTTATCAATTTCCAGTAGCGATAGAAGTAGCACAGCCGCAACATATAGAACTGGCATTGAAGTATGGTATTGATGCCATTTGGATAGGAGCCAGAACCGTAGTCAATCCGTTTCAAGTACAAGAGTTAGCTTCTTGTCTTAAAGGAGTTCAACTACCGGTGATGGTAAAAAATCCAGTGACACCTGATATAGATTTATGGGAAGGTGCAATCCAACGATTTGAGAAAATGGGACTTTCACAAGTAGCCGCTATTCACAGAGGTTTCTCCTCTTATAATGCTTCATCTACTTATCGTAATCATCCCAATTGGATCATCCCCATTGAACTAAAAAGACGAAGACCAGATTTATTTATCATATCCGACCCAAGCCATATTACCGGTAAGGCAAGCTTGGTAAAAGAAGCGGCTCAAAAAGCCATGAACATTGGCTTTAATGGATTGATGATAGAGACCCACCCTCACCCTAAACAAGCATGGAGCGATGCAGCACAGCAAATAACTCCTAATGAATTACAAGATTTATTGGCTTCGTTGATTATAAGAAAACAATCTACCCAAGATGTATTGAAAAGTAGCGAGCTGGAATATCTACGGCAATTGATGGATGGCATAGATGCAGAGATTATAGACCTTTTGTCTCGTCGAATGGAGCTGAGCGATAGAATTGGAGCATTAAAGAAAGATTGTAACATGACTGCTTTCCAGCCGGAACGATGGAATGAAATGCTAGAGTCATTAAGAGAAAGAGGCGCAAAGCAATACCTGAACAAACAGTTTATAGCTACACTATTTGAACAAATACATGATGAAAGCATTCGCCGACAAACAGAGGTAATGAAGCTCATAGACAACCCAACTAAACCATAATTTTAATCACTTAACTGATAATTTACTTTGGCACTAAAGCAACATATAGATGTACAAGTACGATTTGATCAACAAGTAGATAATTCGCTACACTACGTACTCCCGTTTATTGAACAGACAAAAGCACTAGTTCCAGGCACTCGTGTATTAGAAGTAGGCTGTGCTGAGGGCGGTGTATTAAAACCATTTATCGATAGAGGTTGTAAATGTGTAGGCGTAGATTTGGCGGCAAGTAGAATAGAAACAGCCAAAAGTTTGCAACCAGAAGCAGTGGCAAGTGGTGATGTTCGCTTTCTTGCAAAGAATATTTATGATGAAGATTTTGTTCAAGAATATCAACATTCATTTGATGTAATCATTTTAAAAGACGTGATAGAACATGTACCCGAACAAGAGAAATTTGTCCCTCATCTTAAAATATTTTTAAAAGAAGGGGGAATTATTTTCTTTGGCTTTCCTCCTTGGCAAATGCCTTTTGGTGGTCATCAGCAAGTTGCCAAAAATAAGTTTGCCAGCTTATTGCCTTATTACCACTTATTACCTAAAGGGCTTTATCATCGTATCCTAAAAGCCTTTGGAGAGCATCCGGAAGCCATCACAGAACTATTAGAAATAAAAGATACAGGTATCACCATAGAGCGATTTGAAAAGATTGTTCAAGCAAGCCAGTTACTCGTTTTCAACAAACAACATTTTTTAATCAATCCTATTTACAAATATAAATTTGGGTTGAAACCAAGAAATCAATGGCCTCTGTTGAGTGCTATTCCTTACTTCAGAAACTATGTAACCACTTGTGCTTATTATACAGTTGGATAGATGGAGTTGCTAAACGATATCTAATAGCACTGTTTATTGATTCCAGATTTTCCAGCTTTCCTCAGCTTGAACTTTTAGCATTTCAAACCCATTTTTAATACTGCATCCGGCAGCCTTTCCTTGTGCCAAAAATTTTGTTTCTACCGGGTTGTAAATTAAATCGTACAACAAATGCTCAGCAGTTAAGAGAGCGTACGGTATGGGCGGACAATCATTAATATTAGGATAAGTACCTAAAGGAGTAGTATTGATAATTAATTGATGGGTGTTAATTATTGTAGCATCTAATTGTTCATAAGCAATAGTATTTGAAGCCTGATTTCTTGAGACAATTTGATAAGGTATGTTCCATTTTTTAAGCACATAAGCAACGGCTGCAGCTGCACCACCCGTACCTAAAATCAAAGCTTGATGATGATGCTTTTTTAATAAGGGTAATAAAGATTTTTCAAAACCGATAATATCCGTGTTATGACCGTTAAGCAATCCATCTTTTATAGTGATACAATTCACCGCATTTATATCTGCTGCTTCTTTGCTTAGTGAATCTAAATAGTTGATGACATCTTGCTTATAAGGAATGGTCACATTAAGCCCTTCTAGTGTTGGGTTCTTTTTTAAAATATCCGGTAAGCTATGAATAGAGGCTATTTCGAAAGCTTTGTATTGAGCAAAGATGCGCTCTTGTTCAAATTTTTCAAGAAAAAAAGCTGGTGAAAAACTATGAGATAATGGATAGCCTATGATGCCGAACAACCTTTTCATGGTGCAGCAAGCTAATAAAAAACTTGATGGCGCCAACGACATTTAATGATATCAAATTGAGAATTATATAACAGAAGGGTTACTTCTTTGCATGGAATCGTTCTAGAATCTCACTAAGTGCTAAAACAATTTCATAAGGGATGACAGACGCAGCCACTTCGGTATCCGAAACAATATCATATCTTCCTAATGGGCTCCAAGCCATCGTAAATCTTGGAAATTGGTGGATATTAATTTCATAATGCAAACCATCCGGCTTTGATAGCGGCAAGAGCGTCGCTTGCAATAGTTGCGCTTGATATCGGAACGTAGTTGTGAAGTTGCGAGCCATAAGCAAAGGTATCATCCGAGGAGGAGTATTTGATTTATTAAATCATTAGATTTACGAAAATTGATACCAACGATATGATCGCTAAAAATCTTGTTGCTATGCTAACACTCAGTTGTTGGATAAATAGCAACATACAAGCTCAACAAATAAATGATGGAAGCCTTCAATGTCATCAATCAAAAGTTCAACAAAAACAGGTTTCAAAAATAGCGGTTGCCAATCCTGCTGAAGACAATTATGATGTGAAAAAAGTCATACTTAATCTGTCTCTCGACAACAGTTCTATAGATATCAAAGGTGAAGTAACAACAGTTGCTAAAGTAGTAGTTCCGTCTATGAGTCAGTATGTATTTGAGCTAAATGATAACTTACAAATTGACTCGGTGTTGGTCAATAGTCAAAAACTGACCGCTATTAGTTTGGGTAACGATATTAAATCTGTTTCCCTACCAACTCCTTTGTTGCAGAACAATCTATTTAGAACTCAGGTTTTTTATAAAGGAAGCTCTACGGGTACCGGTATTAGAAACGGCCAATCACAAAGCTGGGGAACTGAAGTTACCTATACACTAAGTGAACCCTATGCAGCTAAAGATTGGTGGCCATGCAAGCAATCGTTACAAGACAAAATAGATACAGCTCTACTTTGGATAACAGTGCCTGATACGCTAAAAGCCGGAGCCAATGGGGTTTTACAACAAGTGACTCAGCTCGCTGGTAACAAAGCTCGCTATGAATGGACGAATACTACTCCTATAGACTATTACCTGATATCAATAGCTGTGGCTCCTTATGTAGATTATAGCTATCAAGTGCACTTCCCGAATACGAATGACTCCATGCTTGTTCAAAACTATGTATATGGTGATAATGCTCAAACATCACCTTACTGGAAGCAAGAAATAGACTCTGTAAAAGATATGATTCTTTATTTTTCTAGCCTTGTAGGGCGCTATCCTTTTTGGAAAGAAAAATATGGACATTGTATGGCACCACTCAACGGTGGAATGGAACATCAAACCATGACTACCTTAGGCAATTTTGGTACAGTACTTACTGCTCATGAATTGTTTCATCATTGGTTTGGCGATCATGTTACTTGTGCAACTTGGGCAGATA
>CALMXV010000105.1 GCA_937871155.1 uncultured Taibaiella sp.
TTATGAAGGCATCTATGCTGCATGCGAAACCTATCAGGTTGATTTAATTGGTGGTGATACCTGTACATCTCAAAAAGGTCTAGCCATCAGTGTTACAGCTATTGGTGAAGTCACTCCAGATATCTTTGTAACTCGAAGTGGAGCCCAACTTAATGACCTAATCTGTGTTTCTGGCGACCTCGGTGCTGCTTATGTTGGGCTTCAATTATTGGAGCGCGAAAAAAGAATCTTTCTAGAAAACCCTAAAGTGCAACCTGACCTTCAAAACAAAAAATATGTAGTGGGTAGAATCTTAAAACCGGAACCCAGAACGGATGTGATTGAATGGATGCAACAACATCAAATCACCCCTTCAGCCATGATTGATGTTAGCGATGGACTTAGTTCGGATATTTTACACATCTGCCGCAAAAGCCAAGTGGGTTGTCATTTATACGAATCCAAATTGCCTATTCACGAAGAAACTAAAGAAATGGCTTTTGAGTTTAATCTAGACCCTACTATGTGTGCACTGAATGGAGGTGAAGATTATGAACTACTTTTTACTATAAGTCAAAACGACTACGATAAAATTAAAGAGTACAGTCAGGTGACCGTCATCGGATACATTACATCTTTAGAAAACGGCACTAAGCTAGAAACAAAAGGAGGCAATGTTCACGACTTGAAAGCACAAGGATGGAATGCCTTTAAAGAATAAGGATTTCCATTAGTTGTTGGAGGACTAAGAACGTAATTGAAATTGGCAAGGAGGCTTAAACTTTCAGTTTCCCAAAGAAGAACATGTTTTTATAACAATCGGAAACCATGTTATACAAATCTTCAATAGAAAGAAACGTTTCAGAAAGGGACACTTCAATCTTTTCGCCGCGTACCACTATCTTGCAGCAAGGTGCAGAGGTTTCATTAATTAGATGTCGCCCTTCCAAATTTGTGTAGTTATTGACAAAGATTTTTATGGAATCTCCTTTACAGATTTTACCATTCACATGCACCTCATTATTAATAAAAACAAACTTTCCTTCATCTTTTAAGGGGGATAAATGAAGCACACCTACAGTATTTTTATACATGCAATAATATGGTTAGTTTCATAAAAATAGAGAACTAATGTTATTTTTAAAAGTACCCTCTTAAATATTTATTTAATCATCTATTTTCGCACCATCAAATGAACATTGATTTTTTTAAAGAGAGTTCATTCGGCAATAAAAACATAAGAACAAATACATGAAAAAAACAATTTTGATAACTGGTGGAGCAGGCTTTATTGGCTCTCATGTAGTCAGATTATTTGTGACTAAATACCCCGATTACAAAATCATCAACCTCGATGCCCTTACCTATGCCGGCAATCTCGAAAACCTTAAAGACATTGAGCATTTACCCAATTACCAATTTGTAAAAGCCAATATCTGCGATGCGGACACCTTACTCTCCATCATGAAGGAGTATCAACCAGAAGGCATCATTCACTTAGCTGCCGAAAGCCATGTTGACCGTTCTATCAAAGACCCTAATGCCTTTATCCAAACCAATGTAATGGGCACTGCTAACTTGCTCAATGCAGCTCGTGAAATCTGGAAAGACAACTACAAAGGCAAAAGATTTTACCATGTTTCTACGGATGAAGTCTATGGTTCATTAGGCGAAACAGGCTTCTTTTTGGAAACCACACCTTACGACCCTCAATCGCCCTACTCCGCTTCCAAAGCCGCTTCCGACCATCTCGTAAGAGCTTATGGAAACACTTACCATCTTCCTTTTGTATTAACCAATTGCTCCAATAATTACGGGCCCAACCACTTCCCTGAAAAACTGATACCACTTTTCATCAACAATATTCGCAATGGCAAACCATTACCGGTATATGGTGATGGTAAATATACCCGAGACTGGCTCTATGTTATCGACCATGCACGAGCTATTGACACCGTATTCCATCAAGGGCGCGATGGCGAAACCTATAATATAGGAGGCTTTAATGAATGGCAAAACATAGACCTCGTAAAGCTTTTGTGTAAGCAAATGGACGAAAAACTGGGTCGCTCTACAGGCACAGCAGATGCCCTTATCACCTACATCAAAGACCGCCCAGGACACGATAGACGCTATGCTATAGATGCCAATAAAATCAACAAAGAACTCGGTTGGCATCCATCTGTAACCTTCGAAGAAGGACTTGCCAAAACAATTGATTGGTATCTGGAAAACGAAGAATGGCTAAACCATGTAACCAGTGGCGACTACCAAAGCTATTACCAACACCAATATGCAGGATAAGATTTTATTGAAAGGGGCAGCCGGCAATCGTACTACGATTCAGCATCTGTTGCGTCGCACCCTTCAACGTTCTTATCGCTATTCAACATTTTTAAAACATCACCATACCGATATCATTTCACTACAACCATGAAAGGAATCATTTTAGCCGGCGGTTCCGGCACACGCCTTTATCCATTGACCATTGCCGTTTCAAAGCAGCTCATGCCTGTTTATGACAAACCCATGATTTATTACCCGCTTTCTACCTTGATGCTTGCCGGTATCCGTGAGATACTTATCATCACTACTCCCGAAGATCAAGCAGGTTTTAAAAAACTCTTAGGAGATGGCTCCCAAGTAGGCTGTCGCTTTGATTATGTGATACAAGAAGTACCTAATGGTCTTGCTCAAGCGTTTGTTTTAGGTGCCGATTTTGTGGGCAACGACCCAGCTGCTTTAGTCTTGGGTGATAATATCTTTTATGGCTCCGGAATGGGAAAAC
>CALMXV010000106.1 GCA_937871155.1 uncultured Taibaiella sp.
GTGTGGGTATTGTTGATGAGTAATCTAATGGCTTTGTTGTTGCAGTCATTAAGTGCCCGGCTCGGTGTAGTAAGAAGACGCGACTTAGCACAGTGTAACAGAGAAACCTACCCCAAAGGCGTCAACTTCATTTTATACATACTTGCTGAAATTGCTATCGCAGCATGCGACTTAGCAGAAGTCTTAGGCATGGCTATCGGCTTAAATTTATTGTTTGGTATTCCATTGCTTTGGGGCGTACTCATCACCTTTGCAGACACTATTCTTCTTTTATACCTACAACATTTAGGAATGCGAAAGATGGAGGCATTTATAATTGGGTTGGTAGCCGTTATTGGTGGTTGCTTTCTTTTTGAAATGATATTTGCAAAGCCTGACCTAGCGGCAATCTCCAAAGGATTTATCCCGTCTATCCCCAATCATACGGCCTTATATATTGCCATCGGCATTATTGGCGCTACTGTGATGCCTCACAATCTTTACCTACACTCCGCCCTAGTTCAAACAAGAAAAATAAAACGAGATAAAGAAAACATCCGAAAAGCTATTCGTTTTAATATCTTGGATAGCACCATTGCTTTGAATGCTGCTTTCTTTGTAAATGCTGCTATCTTGATACTAGCTGGCACTGTATTTTATCAATCCGGCAATCAACAAGTAGCTTCATTAGAAGATGCGCATCAATTATTAGCTCCTTTGCTGGGCAATCAATGGGCTTCGCACCTCTTTGCCATTGCACTTATTGCAGCCGGACAAAGCTCTACCGTTACCGGTACACTTGCCGGACAAATAGTAATGGAAGGCTACTTACGTTTACGAATCAATCCATGGATGCGCCGGCTCCTCACTCGTTTGCTAGCCATCATCCCAGCTGTTATCATTATACTTATTTACGGAGATAATGAAGTGGACAGTATGCTCGTGTTTAGCCAAGTATTGTTGAGTATGCAATTAGCTTTTGCCGTCATCCCTCTTATACATTTTGTAAGCGATAAAGCAAAAATGGGAGATTTTGCCATAGGCACTATTACTAAAATTGCAGCATGGTTGGTCGCCACTATCATCGTTCTGCTCAATCTTAAATTGGTACATGAAAGCGCCCTATCCGGTATTGATGCTACTCACCATACCTGGGTAAAAATCCTCATTATAGCAGGTGAAATAGGGCTGGTTGTTTTGTTACTAATCACCACAGCCTATCCCATTTTAATCAAACGTAAACTATCGCATGAACACATCCACAACGAACCTAACATTAACCTAATGGATATCACTCCTACCCTTCCATTCAATAAAATTGCCATTGCACTCGATTATAGCGAAAAAGATAACCTTGCCCTTCGATATGCCCTCCAATTGGCTCATCCTAAAACAAGTTTTATCTTGATACATATTGTAGAGAGTGCCTCTGCAAAAGTGCAAGGTGCCGATACCGACGACCACGAAACCCAACAAGACAAAAAGATTCTCAAAAGATTTGCTGATGCACTGCAACAACACGGACACAACACCGCGTTACAACTCGGATACGGCAACCGCACTACTGCCATCGCACGAATCGTAAAAGAACAACAAGCCGACCTCCTTATCCTAGGTAGCCACGGACACATGGGACTGCACGATTTCATCATGGGCGAAACCATCAACCGTGTACGCCATCTAGTAGATATACCCATCTTTATAGCCAAGTAAATCTCTTCCAAACGAAAAAACTTCATTTAAAAGTCTGCTTCGCTTTATCGTCTTAATGGTGGATAAAATATTTTTGGGGGCGTCAGCCGTGTAAACTCCGATGAAGCTTTAGTGGCGATGGCACCATTCATCCGCAACAAGTCTATGAAGCAAAAAAAAGGAAGACAACACAATGCCTTCCTCTTAACTAAAACTTCAACATACTTCTATTAAGATTCTATAGTCAATCCTAGCTCTTTCAATTGATGACCATCTAAAGTGGATGGCGCATCCAACATCATATCTCTACCAGAGTTGTTTTTAGGAAAAGCTATAAAATCACGAATACTCTCTTGCCCGCCTAGCAATGCGCAGAGCCTATCAAACCCAAAAGCAATACCTCCATGTGGTGGTGCACCATATTCAAAGGCGCCTAATAAGAAACCAAATTTCTCTTGTGCCTCTTCCGTACTCATCCCTAAGGCAGCAAACATTTGTTCTTGCAACTCACGCTGGAAGATACGGATAGAGCCTCCTCCAATTTCAGTACCATTCAATACTATATCATAAGCATTGGCTTTTATCTCCTCATACTTTTCCGGTAAGGCTAACCAAGATAAATGCTCCGGCTTAGGAGCTGTAAATGGATGATGACGAGCTACAAAACGATTCTCTTCTTCAGCATATTCGAACAAAGGAAAATCGATTACCCACAAGGGCTTATATACATTAGCATCACGCAAGCCTAAACGTTCGCCCATCAGCAAACGGAGCTCACTCATAGCTTTCCGAGTACGGTCTTCGCCACCGGCTAATAGCAAGATTAAATCACCGGGCTGCGCTCCGGAATAGGTAGCGATTTCTTTTAGTTGAGTTGCATTGAAAAACTTATCTACGCTGCTTTTCAAGCTTCCATCCACACTATATTTTATAAAAAGCAACCCTGTCATCCCTATTTGCGGACGCTTCACCCATTCAGTTAATTCATCAGTTTGCTTGCGTGTGTAGTCAGCGGCATTAGGTACACAAATCGCCAAGATAGTAGCGGCATCTTGTGTAACTTTAAAATCAGCTTCAGCAAAGGGCTGACAATGTACCGTTCCTTTCACTTTCAGGTTTTGGAGCTTCATCTCAAAACGAATATCCGGCTTATCATTACCAAAGTGATGCATAGCATCTTCCCAAGTCATTCTAGGGAAGGCGTCTGTCATAGGCAATCCTTTTATTTCATGAAATACCTGCTTAAACAAGCCTTCGAAGGTTTGTAAAATATCTTCTTGTTCTACAAAGCTCATCTCACAATCTATCTGAGTAAACTCCGGCTGACGATCGGCACGCAAGTCTTCGTCTCTAAAGCATTTTACGATTTGATAATAACGGTCATAACCACTTACCATCAACAATTGCTTAAAGGTTTGAGGGCTTTGAGGCAAGGCATAAAACTGACCTTCATTCATACGAGAAGGCACCACAAAATCTCTTGCTCCCTCCGGTGTTGATTTTATCAAGAAGGGGGTTTCAATATCCCAAAACCCTTGTGTATCTAAGTAGTTTCTTACCGCTCTGTTTACTTTATAGCGCAGCTCAAGATTACGTTTTAGTGTAGGTCTTCTTAAGTCCAAATAACGATACTTCATCCGCAACTCATCCCCACCGTCTGAAAGATCTTCTATGGTAAAGGGAGGAACGCTTGCCACATTCATTATCGCAAAATCAGTTACTAATAGTTCTATTTCTCCGGTCGGAAGTTTTGCATTCTTATTGCTTCTTTCATTGACAGTTCCTTTTACTTGTATCACATATTCTCTTCCCAACGGAGTTTCGTCCAAACGGCTATTTAGTGCTTCGTTGAATAACAATTGAGTAATCCCATACCGGTCTCTTAAGTCCACAAAGGTGATACTGCCAAACTTACGTACGGTCTGTACCCAACCACATAGGGTTACTTCTTTTGTTGTGTCCCCGATTCTTAATTCTCCACAAGTATGTGTTCTGTACATGAATGATGCAATTGAATTGATATTAAAAACGGTTGCAAGATACAGTAAAGAAAACAGGAATGACGGACTGAACTAAATAAAAAC
>CALMXV010000107.1 GCA_937871155.1 uncultured Taibaiella sp.
TGACCAGGATATTGCATTTCTTTTTGAATCTTATCAGCTATTTCAAAGGACAATCTATCGCTATCACTATCGCTTACTTTATCCGCTTCCACGATTACACGAAGCTCACGCCCTGCTTGAATGGCATAGGCTTTTTCTACACCATTGTAAGCCATAGCTAAGCTTTCCAAGTCTTTAATCCGTTGCAAATAGCTTTGCATCATTTCTCTTCTTGCTCCCGGACGGGCTCCACTTATCGCATCACAAGCTTGAACAATTGGTGAGATGATATACTTCATTTCCATCTCATCATGGTGGGCACCAATCGCATTCACAATGGCTGGATGTTCACCGGCTTTCTCAGCCCATTTAGCCCCCAACAATGCATGGCTTAGTTCTGTTTCTTCATCTGGTACTTTACCAATATCGTGTAGCAAACCTGCGCGCTTAGCTAGTTTCACTATCTTCTGACCTAGACCTAGTTCTGCTGCCATGATAGCACAAAGGTTTGCTGTTTCTTTAGAGTGCATCAATAGGTTTTGACCATACGAAGAGCGGAAACGCATCTTACCAATGATACGTACCAAGTCTTTATGCAAGCCATGAATCCCTAATTCGATGATAGTGCGCTCCCCTATTTCCATCAACTGTTCTTCTAGTTGCTTACGTGTTTTTTCTACAACTTCTTCAATTCTTGCCGGGTGTATTCTACCATCTTGTACCAAGCGTTGTAATGATAGTCGAGCGACTTCCCTACGAAGTGGGTCGAAGCAACTAAGTACGATGGCTTCCGGAGTATCGTCTATGATTAAATCCACACCGGTTGCAGCTTCCAGCGCACGAATATTTCGTCCTTCTCTACCGATGATTTGCCCTTTTATCTCATCGCTTTCCAAATTGAAAACGGTAATTGCATTTTCAATGGTTTGCTCAGCACCGGTACGTTGTATGGTTTGAATGATAATTTTCTTTGCTTCACGAGACGCATTTTGTTTCGCCTCTTCCATGATTTCTTTTACATGAGCCATGGCTTTGGTTCTAGCTTCTTCCTTCACCACTTCCATCAACTCTGTTTTTGCTTCTTCAGCACTGAGGTTGGCTACTTTTTCCAGCCTTTTAATATGCTCTTCTTGATGGCGTTCTAGTTCATTTCGCTTGATAGTTACTACTTCAAGTTGCTTATCGAGATGTTGCTTCAGCTGTTCGTTTTCGTTGATTTGCTTTTGCAAGCTCGAGTTTTTATCGTTCCAACTTTGTTGTTGTTGCTTCACCCGATTCTCTGCTTCTGCCATCTTTTGGTTCTTCACCAATGTCTCCATCTCATGTGCCGACTTCAATTGCAAAAATTGCTCTTTCGCTTCAAGTAATTTCTTTTCTTTTAGAGTTTCTGCAAGTGTTTTGGCGTCTTCGATTAATTTTTGAGCTTGTTGGTTGGCTTCGTCTATCTGGTTTTGAGTGTTTTTAGCAAAGATGAACTTACCTAGAAATATTCCTATTAATATGGCTGCCACCGATACAATGGCAACTATGATTGCTGTCTCCATGATTAAATAATAATTTGATACTTGTTAATGCTTCCATTTCCTCTTTGAATTTCCTTATGGGTTATAGCTTAGACTAATGGTTGTAACGCACGAAGTTATAAAAAGTTGCGACAAAATTAAGGATTCGTCTAGGGGTTGATTTTATTTTTTTAACTACAATACATAAACGCTATCGTATAGAATAAATCAATTTACAATAGGTAAAAAGCTCTTATGCAGTGTTTCATTTACTTGTATATATACCAAAAAAAGTGCAGCTTACGGTAAAGTTGGCTGCACTACTTATAGTTTAAACTAATTTTAAAACTTACACTTTGAATACCCAATTTCTGGTATCGGTAGTAATACCATATCGGATATTATTAAGCTCTTCTTTTACCCAATTGGCTACTTTCCAGTTTTCAACCGGAGGCAATTCCATTTTAAGATCGTAATAGGTAAGTGAAGCTATCGGGGCAATAGAAGCGGCGGTACCTGTGCCAAATGCTTCTGTCAATGTACCATTCTTATAAGCATCTGCTATTTCATCGATATTGATAGGGCGCTCTTCTACCGTATAACCATTATCTTTTAGTAAAGTTACTACACTATCTCGCGTTACCCCTTTTAAGATGGTTTCGCTAGTATTAGGAGTTAGTACTTTATTACCTATCACAAAAAACACATTCATCGTCCCAATTTCTTGTACATATTTACGCTCAATACCATCCATCCATAAGTTTTGGTCATAGCCTTCGTTGCGTATCATCAAGGTTGGATACATGCTGGCACCATAGTTACCTGCTGCTTTAGTAAAGCCAATACCACCCGGGAATGCACGGATATAATCATGTTGAACAAAAATATTTACCGGCTTGCCATAGTAAGGTCCCGCTGGGCTGGAAATGATGATAAAAGAAAATTTCTCTGCTGGTTTCACACCAATAAACTCATCGGTGGCTACCATAAAAGGACGTATGTACAACGAAGCTCCTTCTCCACCAGGCACCCAAGCTTTATCTAAATTGATTAATGCTTGCATGCCTCCGATAAACAATTCTTCCGGCACTTCCGGCATTGCCATACGCACCGCCGAAATATTCATACGCTTCCAATTATCATGAGGGCGAAAGATGGTTATTGCTCCGTTTTTATTTTTATAAGCTTTTACTCCTTCGAATATTGCTTGTCCATAATGGAAAAAAGTTGTCGCTGGGCTTAAACTCATGTTTCCATAAGGTATAATTTCAGGTTGTAGCCACTTCCCATTCTCGTAGTTCACAATGTACATGTGATCGGAATAGAGCTTTCCGAAATGCAAATTGTTTTCATCAAGTTGATCGATTCTTGAATTGGCGACCTTTTGGATTTTAATCTCTTGCATAAGATGAAGGTGTTAATTATTTAACTTCGCAAATAAACGATTTTTTTCACGAAGGAGATATGACTATGTCTAGCAACGAGATTCCCCACTTAATTAATACCTCCATTATTAATGCTACTCACGATGCCCTTTGGCAGCCGGAAGCATTGTCACAACGAGGATTGACTCCTAAACAGGTATTAGTGATTACTACATCGACGTCAGAAAATAATGACGAAAATCAACTACTCTTAAAAATATTAGACGCTTGTAAATTAACCACTGAAGAATATAATCATATTACTCTTGCAAAAGATGAAACCATTGCCTGGCATCAACTCAAAGAACAATTGCAAGTGCGTTCTGTAATTCTTTTTGCAATAGAGCCTCAAGCACTAGGATTAAGCGTACATTTCATGCCGCATCAAACCAATCGTTTTAGTGATTGTAATTGGATTTATACTACTTCACTCAGTGAAATCAACCAACGTCAGGAAATTAAAGCCCATCTTTGGAACTATGGATTGAAGCCCGTGTTCATTGATAAGATTTATGGATAACCTGTAGCACACATCTCGTGTCATTACTCATAAAAATATTACAAAAATATTGGGGCTATTCCAGTTTTAGACCTTTACAAGAAGAAATCATTACGGCTATTCTTCAGCAAAGAGATGTATTGGCTTTGTTACCTACCGGTGCCGGTAAGTCCTTATGCTATCAACTACCGGCTTTGCTTACTAAAGGATGTTGTATCGTTGTATCGCCTTTGATAGCTTTAATGCAAGACCAAGTACAGGCTTTACAAAAAAAGAATATTCCTGCCATTGCCCTGCATGCCGGATTGCAACAAGAAGAGCTTACTTACATCTTAGAACAAGCTACTGAAGGTGCTTATCAATTCTTATACATCTCTCCGGAGCGGTTGCAATCAACCCTATTTTTATCTTATCTGCAAGAGATGGATATCAGTTTTGTAGCTATTGATGAGGCTCATTGTATTTCACAATGGGGACATGATTTTCGACCAAGCTATTTGAAGATTGCCACGCTTCGTTATTATTTTCCTCAAATTCCTTTTTTAGCTTTTACGGCTACGGCACCCAAAGACATTCAGGAAGATATTATTCATTACCTCCGATTAAGAAACCCTCAGTTTTTCAAACAAAGCTTTCTTAAAGAAAACATCCACTATCATATTGACTATACCGAAAATAAACTTGCGGCTACTGCAGATCAGCTCAACAATGAACCTAGCGCTACACAAATTATTTACTGTCGCTCACGCAAACAAACAGAAGCGCTCACACACCATTTAGAAGCACAACAAATTAATGCTCTATACTACCATGCAGGGATGGAAAAAGCTAAGCGACAACAGGTACAAGAGCTATGGATGCAAGACACCATCAAAACTATAGTGGCTACTACTGCCTTCGGAATGGGAATTGACAAGCCCAATGTTCGGCAAGTGATTCACTATGATGTTCCGGAATACTTAGAAGCCTATTATCAGGAAGTAGGCAGAGCAGGACGAGACTTACTACCCGCATCGGCTGTGCTTCTTTGGAATCATAAAGACCTTACACAACTAAGAGAAAGTACCCATATCAAATATCCTGAAGAAGCCTTTTTAAGAAAAGTATATCAATCGGTATGTGAGTACCTACAATTAGCAATCGGCTCCCAACCGGATTGTTATTTCGATTTTGATTTATCCGATTTTTGTCAAAAATTTAAACTTACTACCCTACCAACACATGCTGCATTAAAACTGCTAGAACAAGAAGGGCTTTGGACATTAACCGATAGTGTGTTGAAGCCGGCAACGGTGTGTTTTAAGGTTGAACGAGAAATTTTAGATAGCTTATATCAAACCCATCCTAGACAGGGCATCATTTGTATTACCTTACTAAGATTTTACAGTGGCATCTTTCAATTTCCTACTACCATTCGAATATCAGATATTGCTGCTCGTTGCAAAATTTCTAAAACAGAAGCCCATCTATTATTAGAAGATTTACATCGAATGAATATCCTTAATTATCATCCTCTCACCGACAAACCTCAGCTTTATTTTCAACATTTACGAGTAGATAGCAACCATTTGTTGTTAGACACAAAGCGTATCAACAGCCTTAGAAAGCGGCACCAGCAACGGATTGAAGCAATGATTGATTTCATCACTAATACCACAATTTGTAGAGAAAAATTTTTAGTGGCTTACTTCGGAGAAGCCGTCCATGCCAATTATGCTTGTGGGCATTGTGATGTTTGTGTAAAACAAATGCCTGCTCAACATTCCTTATCCTCAATAAGAAAATCAATATTACAAGCACTTGAAAAGGGCCCTTTATCCTTAGTTCACCTAAAAAAAATACATCCAAATTTTGACTCACAAGAGTTAACAGAATTGCTTCGTGACTTACTAGATGAGGGCAAAATTATGCGAACAGAAAAAGGTCAGTTCTGTATCAAATCTTAACTAATATTTGTAGTAGCTATTTATCAATGAAGCTTTGCCAAGGCTTGCTCTAAGGCATTCAATATTGTAAGGATATCTTCTTTTTTACTAGTCCCTACACTGATACGATACCAAGGAGATGAAGCGGCAGCTCCAAAA
>CALMXV010000108.1 GCA_937871155.1 uncultured Taibaiella sp.
ATAGCGGTAAAGTGATTGACTTGGTGACACAACGTAAAGGCGAGATGCTCATCATGGAAACGAAAGGTGAAATGCAACACTTAGAGTTTGAAGTGCCTTCGAGAGGCTTGATAGGCTTACGTTCCAATATGCTGACCGCAACAGCCGGAGAAGCAGTAATGGCGCATCGTTTTAAAGAATACAAACCTTGGAAAGGACCTATTCCTGGAAGAAATAATGGAGTGTTGATAGCAAAGCAAGGAGGTACTACAACCGGCTATTCTATTGATAAGTTACAAGACAGAGGCACCTTCTTTGTTGACCCGGGAGAAGATGTATATACCGGTATGATTGTAGCTGAAAACATCAAGCCAGGCGACTTGAATGTAAACGTAGTTGAAGGGAAAAAACTAACGAACATGCGTGCTTCGGGTTCTGATGCAGCTACTAACATTGCTCCAAAGATTCAAATGAGCTTAGAAGAGTGTATGGAATATATTCAACAAGATGAATGTATTGAAGTAACTCCTCAAAGTATTCGTTTGAGAAAGATAATGCTCGATGAAAATGACAGAGCGAAATATGCTAAAATGATGAAAGCAGAAGCCTAATTGAACCTAGCCTTTTGCCACAATATTGAATTACAAAAGCAGTGTAACCGTATAAACTCTTGTACAACACTGCTTTTTTATTTTTAAATACACTAAAGACCTATAAACGAAAGAAAGTAAGTACACATACAATGCTTTTAACACTACAACTAAAAGACAGACGTGTATATTTGTCAATCGCATTTTTAAAGCTCAATTAATATTATTAAGATGAACGGTGCCATCGCCACGGAAGCATCATAGCTATTCAAAAGCCGGCAACCAAAAAATTTTAAACCTATGAGAATTGTTCCTGGAGAAATACAAACCGCAGCACTACATGGTTACTTATTAGGAAGCATTGGGCCGCGTCCTATTTGTTTTGCTAGCACTATTGATGAAAATGGGCTACCCAATCTTAGTCCGTTTAGCTTTTTTAATGTGTTTGGAAGTAAGCCACCTATAGTTGTTTTTTCACCGGCCAGACGAGTAAGAGATAACTCTACCAAACATACCTTACAAAACGCTCTATTGAATGGTGAGGTAGTAATCAATATAGTGAATTATGACTTAGTACAACAAGTAAACTTATCCAGTTGTGAATACCCTAAGGGAATCAATGAATTTGAAAAAGCGGGGCTGACGGCTATTGCATCAGAATTTGTAAAACCTTTTAGAGTGAAAGAGTCGCCGGTGCAACTAGAATGTAAAGTACTTCAGATTCTAGAAACGGGACAAGAAGGTGGTGCAGGTAACTTGATTATTTGTGAAGTGCTGTGTATGCATCTTCATGATGAGATTTTAGATGCATCAGGAAAAATAGATCCTCATAAAATAGACCTTGTAGCGCGTATGGGTGGCGATTATTATTGCCGTGCTTCGGGTAATGCCGTGTTTGAAGTGCAGAAACCCAATCTGAATCTTGGAATTGGAGTAGATGCGCTACCCACTACTATAAGAAAAAGCTCCGTCTTAACGGGCAACAACTTAGGAGTATTAGGGAACAGTACTTCTATACCTATTATATCTGATGTGTTATATGACGACCGATTGATGCAGATATTGAGAGACTATGAGCATGATCAAGAAGCAAAGGTGAATGCGTTGCATATTTATGCTAAAGAGTTAATTGAAGTAGGTGCTACAGAAAAGGCTTGGCAGGTATTGTTATCTGGCGAGTAAGTACATAAAAAAAGCAAGCAACTTAAGGGCGGTGTTTTTGCTTGCTATGATTGGGTACCGAATAGGGGCTTGATGTTGTAAAAGTCTGAATGATTATTGACTCTCGATACGTGAAAAACACCCTTTTTATTAAAAATGAATGTTGTCCGGTAAAAAATAGGATGCCCTAGACGCATCGCATGGATAGCGTGTT
>CALMXV010000109.1 GCA_937871155.1 uncultured Taibaiella sp.
CAAGAATACCCGGGCGCTGAAGACTATCGCGAACATTTTAAATTATTAATCAAAGCTTTTAAAGACCCAAGATATATACGAGTAGATGACAAGCCGCTATTTGTTGTTTATCGCCCACACAACCTACCCGACTGTAAAGAGTTTGCACAGGTTTTTAGAGAAGAGGCTTTAAAACATGGGCTAAAGGGTATCTATCTATTAGGTAATAATGCCCCCGATGATTGGAACCCTGAAAAATATGACTTCGATGCAGTAGCCCCTACGTCTCTTCATTTACTAAAAAGTAAACTGCTGGATGTAAAAGAAAAGATAAGCCGTGTATCTGAGAAGCTATTTTCAAAACCATTGGAACGCATCTTACCGGAAGGACCAAGAACCTATGCTTATGATGAGTATGTAGAAAAAACTTTAAACATTCCTGAAGTCTCTTATAAACGTTTTCCTTGTGTCATCTCCAACTGGGATAATACACCTCGCTCCCAAAAAGGTGGCTGGGTATTGACGGATGCGACTCCTGAAAAATTTCAACAACTACTAAAAACTTCAGTGCAGAGATTGCAAAAATATCCAGAACAAGAACGATTTCTTTTTATCAAATCATGGAACGAATGGGCTGAAGGCAACTATATAGAGCCTGATAAAAAACAAGGAAGAAAGTATTTAGAGGCTTGTAAAAATGAGTTCTTAAAATAACCTTTCATTAATTTACCATCAACTGACACATGCTGAAAGCAAGCCTCATAAAAGCTATTAAGTTTCTCTTTCGTCCATCTTACTATTGGTATAAAAGAGTTGAGTTGCGTGTACATAATATTATCTACCAATCAAAAATTGAAGACGCCAAGCAAATACCTATTATTATCAACAATAGAAATCGGTTGAGTACTTTAAAAAGCTTGGTGGACGCTTTGGTGGAACGAGGGTACCAAAATATTCATATTCTAGACAACGACTCTACTTATCCGCCCTTACTCGACTATTACAAAACTCTTCCTTTTCAGGTGCATTATCTGGTAAGGAATGTCGGGTATATGGCTTTATGGAAAACGCCAATTCATAAGCAGTTTATCAAAGATTTTTATGTCTATACCGATTCGGATGTAGTGCCTATAGAAGCTTGTCCTGATGATTTTATGGAGGTGTTTAGAAAGCTGCTACAACAATATACCGATGTACAAAAAGTGGGATTTTCGTTGAAGATAGATGACCTACCGGATGCCTATGCCAACAAACAACAAGTTATAGAATGGGAGAAAAAATACTTTGAAAAAAAGATGGATGACTACTGCTATGAAGCGCCTATTGATACAACGTTTGCGCTTTACCGACCCGGTGCTAAAGGCAAAGCAAGCTTGCTAAGAATGTTGCGAACGGCATACCCATATGAGGCAAGGCACTTACCTTGGTATGTAGATTCCAACCATCTTTCTGAAGAAGAGAAGTATTATATCAATCATGTTAATACCAGCACCCACTGGACACAAAAACCTGTTTAGGAACATAGTGTTATTTAATACCTTCCCAATCAACTATTGGTGATAGCCACTTCGTTTCAGCATGTGTAGCATAAGCAGGTATAGACGATATCAAACGTTTGGGTTTTCTAAAAGAAAAGGTTCTCTTAAATAAAAAAGCTAAGGCTACAACATGTCTTGGTAAAAATGAAAATACCGGAGCTCCGAAAATGCCCCTTTGTGTAATCTCAATAAAAGCACAAAAATCTCTTGGCAATTTTCCCCTACAATGTCGTTTCCATATGGCAGCATCTGATTTAAGCGTAGCTACAGTACAGGCAAAGGTCATGGTCGTAGAGTTGGCTTCTCGCCAATGAACTTTATTACCCACATAGATTCTTGACTTTTGTAAAGTGCTCCCATTAAAAGGGTTCCCTTTATCTTTTGCCGACCAATATTTATCCGGATGGTCATACAAGGTAACATAGTGCGCTATCGATAATCCTTCTTCCAAAACCTCCTTAGCACCTTGCCGATGTAGATAGTCATCTTCTAATAAATAAATTTGGTCTTGGTCTTTACGTTCTTGCAAAATCTTATTCAACAAAAAAAGAAAAGAGCCTGAATTGCCTAAAGATGTTTCTTCATATTCGATACCTTGGCTACAAATAAAACTAATCGTAGCCTCATTACAATTATCTGCTATTATATAAAAATTGTGGTTCCCAAATTCCTTGATAGCATTAGTCAAGCAGGAATATTTGGAGGCATTGGATAACTTCTCTTTTGGATTTCCTTTATCTGAGATCCTATAATAGACATATAAACTCATGGGCTTGTAAAGATTTGCAACTATTGTTAGGAGCTATCAAAAATGCTTGTTTCTAATGATGCAAGGATAAAAATAGTTGTTTTAGCCATAATGAAAATATTCTAGTTTTTCGTTTTACATTGCAGCATAGAATAGCAATGGTCTGGTATTTTCTCAATTACTTTCTAATTTTCTTTCTGGGGGTTGTAGGGTTCTTTAAGGAGAAATCAACTGCTTATATAAAACCTATTGCCTTCTGTATCCTTTTTCTTTTTGTTTTTTCTAAAGGTGAATTTGCAGGATGGGACAGTCATTCTTACGTATTATATTTTCATAAGGTTACAAAAGCGAGTGTCTCTTACTTACCGGACAATATTACCTTTTTCGAACCGGCTTATTTCTTTATCCCTTATATGAGTAAGCTTTTGGTAGGAAAACATTTTATCGCCCTAAGCTTTGCTGTCTTTGCGTTTCTCGGCATCGCCCTTAAACTCAAATCATTTTATTTATCCAGTTCCGAAGCCTTATCCCTCATTCTTTATACCGGCACCTTCTTTATGCTTCATGAGATGACGCAGATACGAGTAGGAGTCGCCGCCGGTTTGTTTCTTTGTGCCATACGCTATATCCAAGAGCGGAATATGAAGCTGTATTTCCTTTTTATTTTCATGGCTTGCCTCTTTCACTACTCTTCGTTTATTCTATTCTTCTTATACTTTTTAAACCCTCATGTGCTTCAAAAAAAGCTTTATGTTTTTTTAATCGTAGGTAGCGTCTTACTTTCTATCCTTGGGTTGAGCATTTTAAACCCGAATGTCTTTTCCTTTATCCCCAAGATACAAGCCTATCTGGAGCTTTCTCAGCAAAGTGATGCTTATGATGAATTGAAAACATGGAACAATCCAGGCTTTTGGATCAACCTAATCTTGACCCTTGTCTTATTTTATTTCTCAGATAGCTTACAACAGAAGAACAAGTACTTTATTATCCTTTTAAAAATAAACATCCTTTCTGTAGTGGCTTATTTGGCTTTGGCAGCCATGCCTGTTGTAGCCGGACGATTGAGTCAACTTTTTGCTATCGTACAAATTGTACTATACCCTTCCGTAATCTATATTTTTAAGGAACGAAAATGGGGATATGCCATTGTGATATTTATTTCCTTACTGTACATTTACAACTACACACTTAGAGTACCCATTGTTCATCCTTATTATACTTGGTGGTAAAAAACTATGACACGAGTATCCGTTTGTATTGCTACGCATAATGGTGGCATCTTTCTTGAAAAACAACTTCATTCTATCCTCGACCAACTAAGTGAAAATGATGAAGTGATTATTTCAGATGATTCTTCTACAGACGATACCATAAAAATTATTAAAGCTATCAACGACCCAAGGATAGTATTAATAGAACACCAAGAGTTTTATTGTGCCGCTAAAAATTTTGAACACGCTTTAAAAAACGCTCACGGACAATACATCTTTTTTTCGGACCAAGATGATTATTGGTTGTCCAATAAAGTATCTTTAATGCTAGAAAAATTACAAACTTATGATATCGTGGTTTGTGATGCTAAAATCATTGACAAGGATGATAAGGTGGTTCACGAATCTTATTTCAACCTAAGAAACTCCGGTAAAGGATGGGTAAAAAACCTGCTTCGAAATACCTATATCGGATGCTGTATGGCTTTTCATAGAAAGGTGTTGAAAGAAGCCTTGCCTTTTCCAAACTTAATTTTCTATCATGATTATTGGATAGGCTATATTGGTGAGCTATATTATTCAACCTACTTCTTACCCATTGCTTTGACTCATTATAGGCAACATGATAAAAATGTAAGCACGGCAGCTTTAAACATTTCAAATCGAAATATGTTAGAAAAACTTAAAGATAGGGTTGTTCTTTTATGCTATTTACCCTTACTTTACTATCGCTATTTTTATGGCAAGCAAAGCGCCCCAGCATTGGAATGAGAATATTACACCTTACAAAATACTACCCTCCTCAACTTGGTGGTATCGAAATAGCCACGTTCGATATCGTAGAAGGGATTAATGAGAAAGGAATAAGAAGTGATGTCTTGTGTGCCAACACTACTAATAAAACTGTAGTAGAAAATAATTCCAATCATACTATTTATAGAACCTCTACACTATACAGTGCTTTTTCTACTTCATTTTCGAGTAGTCTTATTAGCACTCTTAATAAAATAAAATCTCAATACGATATCATTCAGGTACACATGCCTAATCCTATGGCTATGTTAGCTGTATTTCTGACAAGACCTAAAGCAACGATTATCTTGCATTGGCATAATGATATCATACGACAAAAACAGCTTTACTTTTTTATAAAACCTCTTGAACGATGGCTTTTACGTAAAGCCGTAGCGATAGTAGGCACCTCTCAACAATACCTTGATACCTCAGTACCATTACAACCTTTTTTAGAAAAATCAATTGCTATACCTCTCGGTATCGATACCAACCGATTAATAATAAATGAAAAGCGCTTAGCGGAAATTAAAGCCGAATATCAAGGTAAGAAAATAGTATTTAGCCTTGGCAGACTTATCTACTACAAAAGCTTTGATGTACTAATAGATGCAGCTAAGTATTTAGAGGACGATACAATGATATTAATAGGTGGCATCGGCAAACTAAAAGACCAACTTGCCGAACAAATTGTTCAAAATAATCTTTCACATAAGGTCAAGTTACTTGGACGTATATCGGATGAAGACATGGCTTGCTACTACCAGCTTTGTGATGTATTCTGCCTTTCTTCTTCTAAGCGAGCCGAGGGCTTCGGATTAGTGTTATTAGAAGCTATGTATTTTGGAAAACCATTGGTATCAACCAATATCTTGGGTTCTGGTTCCACTTGGATCAATCAACATGAGCAAACGGGTTATATAGTTCCTATCAACAACTCTGAAGCAATTGCTACAGCAGTAAAAGATATTCTTAAAGACCCTG
>CALMXV010000110.1 GCA_937871155.1 uncultured Taibaiella sp.
AAATGCCATACTTTATCTTCATAGTTTTCATCAAATCTATATTTTTTTTATAAACAGAATTTTCAAATGGCAATGAAATACTACGATTGTTTGCTAGATCTATGATGTTGTTGAGAAAGGGTAGAGTAACATAACCATTCGAGTATATTGGATTTGCATTATTATATTTTATGGAATAGTGAAAAGGTAATCAGGTAACAAAAATGGTTTAATCTCTTTTAGTTCGTATTTGTTTACTTTTTTATCAAATTGAGCTATTATTTTGGCATCTTTCATTTCTACATTTGGTAGTATCAATACATCATATAGGCTATTATTATAAGAAAAAACTGTATTTTCATTAAAGCCTGTTTGATTAAAATGAATAGGGGTTGCTATTTGTTTAGCACTTTTTTCAAACGATATAATTGTATAATCCTTACCGAATATTGAGTCTTCGCCATGGGCTTGTTTAAACACACATGTAGATATGAGCATATTATATGTCGTATCATTTACAAAATATAGGCTAGTAATATTGGGTTTTAATTCAGCAACAATAAGAATGTTACATCAGTAGATGAGTAAAGAAGGATGGGTTAATGATTCACAATAAGCAGATTCTTCCGGCTTCAACTTTCAATTCTATTATACAACTATCAATTTTCTTTCCTGAATCTATAGCCTAGCGTATCAGATGAAGTCCTAATTTTGCGCCATGAGTAAAATAGGAATTAATCTTGTAACCGGTGGTTTACAACAACAGGAAATTATCGTAGGGATCGATTTAGGCACCACTAATAGTCTTATTGCTATTGTAAGAGACGATACCAGACAACCAATTGCATTAAAAGAAATTGATGGGCTGACCTTAGTACCATCAGTTGTACATTTTGATGAATACAACAATCCTGCAGTTGGCACTACAGCAAAATCTCAACTTATAGCAGCTCCGGAACGTACTATTTATTCAGTTAAAAGATTGATGGGTAAATCGTATAAAGATGTTAGCGACCATGCAAATGTATATTCTTATCACATCATTGACGACGATACGGAAAGCTTAGTAAAAATAGAAGTGAATGGGAAGTATTACACACCCATAGAGTTGTCGGCAGAAGTTTTGAAAGAATTAAAAAAACGAGCAGAACACATTCTAAAAACTCCGGTAACTAAAGCTGTTATTACAGTGCCTGCTTATTTTAATGATGCCCAAAGACAAGCGACCCGAGATGCTGGAAGATTAGCCGGATTGGATGTACTTCGTATCTTGAATGAGCCTACAGCTGCCAGTCTTGCTTATGGAATGGGAATTAAGGAAGAGGAAGAAAAAACGATTGCTGTTTATGATTTAGGAGGTGGCACTTTTGATGTTTCTATTCTAAAAATTACCAATGGAATTTTTGAGGTACTTGCCACACATGGAGATACCTATCTTGGCGGAGATGATATGGATAGGGCTATCGTTTCATATTGGAGTCAAGAAATAAATAATGCATCCAATCTAACCGACAAAAGTATTAAGGCTACCTTACGTGTTAAGGCGGAAGAAGCAAAAAAACAATTAACAACTCAAGATAGTTTTTCGTTTGAAATAGAAGGGAACTTACTTTCTATTACAAAAGAAAAATT
>CALMXV010000111.1 GCA_937871155.1 uncultured Taibaiella sp.
TTGTCTCCAATTTTTATATAAGTTTGGAATTGCTCTGAAGCTGAATCACCCACAAAGCTGGCAGAGCCTATCTTTATACTTCTTCCTTGATAAGAGGCTTCAATACCTTGTCCTGCATATTCTTTCCATGATAGTAACGGTAACTTGTTGCCATTTGAAAATGAAGCCGCAATCGCCTTACTATACGGGTGCTTGCTGGATACCACAACTGAGTATATGATATCCTGCTCCTCCTGACTATAATTGGTAGTAAACTGTACTTGTTCGCTATTGCTTTTCGTAAGGGTTCCCGTTTTATCAAAGCAGATATGGTTTACTTTTCCCAATTGCTCGATAACAGATGTATCCCTTAAGAACAAGCCATGTTTACTTAATAATCGAAGTAAATTTCCATTGGTATAATTAGAGGCTATCAACAAAGCACAAGGGCAAGCAACTATCAACATTGCCGTGATGCTTATCCAAAGCTTAGACATATCATGCACACTCCAATAAACTGCCGTGATGAGGACTAATGTAAACAGGATATATGTAAAGTACTTGCTCAATTGGTGTACTACACTCTTTGTATTATTATCTTTTGCTTTGTTTTTGCTAAAAGCAAAATGATTCCATAAAGTAGTGAGGTAGCTACCAACAACGGGTTTCTCTAGCTGGATAAGCAATTGCTCTCCAAGTTGTTTACCGCCGGCATATACTTTCTCCCCTTTTAGCACGGATACCGCTTTACTTTCACCCGTAACAAAGCTGTAATCTATCTCCCCCTCTCCTTGTAAGATAATGGCATCAGCAGGAATTATCTCCTCATGATGCAACTGTACCAAATCATTTTCTTTTAGTTCATCCAGACTTCTGGTTTCAATTCCCTTTTCGGTTATGACACTTACTGCAATCGGGAAATACGATTTATAGTCTCGTTTAAATGAAATAGAATGATATGCTCGCTCTTGTACTACCCTACCCACCAACATAAAGAATACAATACCACTCATACTATCCAAATAGCCACCGCCTGTATTAGTAACGATTTCTACAATGCTTCTAGAAAACGTAATCAGCAAGGATAAAACAATAGGCGCATCGATATTGAGCATTTTCTGTTGAATACCTTTCCATGCAGAAATAAAAAATTCAGTAGCCGAATAAAAGAACACCGGTAAGGCTAATAGGAGGTTCAAGTACCGAAATAGTTGTACATACTGATGGTCAATACCCTTTATAGCTAGGTACTCCGGAAAACTCAGCATCATAATATTACCAAAACAAAAACCGGCAATCCCCATCTTCAACAAGCGCTGCTTACTTCCGGAAGGGATTTTCTTTTCCGTAGCATCATCTAAACTAATATATGGCTCATACCCAATGGTTGCCAATAGTTCTACCAGTTTTCTAAGCGGTAATTGCTTTTCGTTGAAATGTATCGTTATTTCTTTAGCTGAAAAATTCAATCGGCTCTCACTTATAGCCGGATGGATACGAAACAAATGCTCCAGTAACCACATACAAGAACTACAATGCACACCCGGCAAGTAGAAGTTGACGATAGTATGCGTGCCATCAGAAAAGCTATATAGCTTCTGAGCAATTTCGGGCGAATCTAGGTAGGCATATTTATCTTTTCGAATCGGTTTTATTTGAGATAATCCAGGATGTGATTCAATCTTGTAATAGTCGCACAAGCCTTTCTCATTAAGGATTTCATAGACAAGCTTGCAACCTTCACAACAAAAATATTTGTCTTCAATACTGATATGTCGGGTATGGCAGGTCAATCCACAATGATAGCAAGATAGTGATGCCTTATCTTTCTCTTCTATCGATGCTGTATTTAGGGTGGCAGTAGTAGGCATATTGTTTTAGTATTTTTTGTTTAAGCCAAATAGGTTATTTGAAAATAATAATCTGCTTAATCAAACATTTATTCATTTATAAGAAGTAGGATGTTGTGATTCATCTTGTTTAAAATTACTACTAAATTTTAGCTAGTACCTTTTATTGTAAACACAGAATTACCCTACCTAGTCTGAAGTAATGGGCGAAAGTACTTCTGAATGGAATAGATAAACATGATAAGGAAAACAGCATTTGATGATGCTCATCAATGACAACATGAAACAAACAATAATATTTTATGAAAACATGGAGTAAAATATCAATAATGAAATTTATAGCATTTATATATTAGTTGCTCACTAACACTAATACATAGCTATTTATTCAACTACCAATAGTCATGATTACTATCATTAAAATAATTGATACTCGTTAGTTCTAAGCTTTTCCTCATCGGCTACTTTTACCCACTCAATTGGCATTATGCTGTATGACAAAGAAAAGTTTATCACATTTTTTTTCGGAGCAGGAAGCATGGCAGCATACGCTAGATTATATCCTTCTACAAAACATCGACTTAAAAAATAGTCTATCTCGTATTGACGAGCAAGTTATCGATACAGGGGTATTAGAGCAGCTAGAAAAGTTTCAAAATAGATTTTTAGAGAAAGATGTGTTGATTTCTCTATTGCGCCACGATATTATCTCACTAGAAGAATTGTTGCGAAATGAATTTTCTAATGAGGTTCAGTACCTGCAAATAATTCATAAGCACGAAGGGCTTAAAAAAGATATCCAACGTTTGGAAGTCGAGTTTATTCTACTTAAGTCTAAGTTTAATTTATTCTTAGCCAGCTTAAAACAGTAGTTACAAATTACCAATTCAAAAGCTATTTGAACTTATGCGTATTGTTGCCAATCTCTGTTTTAAGAGTTGAATCAATATTGTTCTATTGTTTCCCTACCAAATTAAGCAGGCAAAAGCTACATTTCATTAAGTTTAACGATGCTTATTGTAACTTAAATCTAACTTTAAAGTAGTTTGATATCCTAAGTTTAAATGATGAGTGCATTATGAAAATAAAAACATTTATCCTCAAAGCGCTGTTTATTATAGGGCTAATAACCTTTGCTCAATTTACAACATGTAATTACTTCCCTAGAACTTTAGAATTTGATTATTTTCTGTTGAGTACGGTTAGTATCTATAGTATAGGCATTATCGTGTATAAATTTCTTTTTAGCATTGCAAAATTTGATACATTAGACTTTACACTATTTGGCATTACCATACTCTTTCTTACTGTAATGGGTGCTATTGCAGACCCTATATACTTTAGCATGCCCGAGTATTTTCCGCTATTTCCAATTTTTGTTGGCGGCTTAGTGGTGTTGTTGAATAAATACTGGAACAAAAAGATGCTAATAATACCGATAGCCTTGCTGTTGGCTTATATTGGAGATAAGTATATCATTGAACCCATTCATTTCCGCCAATCTTTTAACAACAACGCCTTATCTACGTTAGATGTAAATACTGAGAAATTTTCACTCTTCACCCCACAAGGGGATACCTTACTTTTAAATACAAAACAGTATAACACAATTGTTATAGATTTAGCATTCTTTAGTTGCTTACCGTGTCGGCAACTAAAGCCTGTAATAAAAGAATTACAAGAAAAGTATCAGCAGGATAGCACGGTTCTTTTTTTGAATATAAACCCAGTAGATCCGGTAGATTTTATAAAAAGTCGTTATGACGCAGCGGATTTACCGGTTTGGATACCCGCACAACCCAAAGAATTTAAAGACTATTTTAAAGTAGATGGATATCCTCAAATTATTATCCTCGCTAAAAACGGAACGATTATTCAAGATTTAAGAGGCTTTAATAAAACGTATAAAGATCAATTTATCGAACTAATAGATGAAACAATAAAATTGAATAAGAATGAATTTACTGCTGCAAAATAAACTGAGTAAGCAAATTATTTTTTATCAAAGCACTTTAATCAGTTGGCAAGGTCTTTTAGTTTTTTCTCATTCAAAACGATAATATCTCCCTCTACGATGTCTATAAGCTTTTCATCTTTGAAGTCGTGTAAGGTTCTGATGACAGATTCTTTTGCTGTTCCGGCAATATTAGCCAAGTTTTCGCGGCTGATATTCATCGGTGTTGAGGCTTCAGCAAAAAGCTTTTTACGAATAGCCAATATAGATTCCGCTACTTTTTTCCGAAGGGAGTTATAAGCCATACCGAGCAGTTGTGCTTCTCGTTCAGAAACGTTATTCGCCAATATTCGAATGAATTGTTTCATTACTTCAGCATTGTTATCAATGAGCTTTTCAAAATCATCACGGGCTATAATGGCGAGTTCTGCTTCTTCCATCACTTCGGCTGTGTCTTTATAAATAGCATCTTCCAGCATAGCAATGTATCCAAAGAAATCTCCTTCTTTGTATAGTTCAGTTATGTATTCTTTGCCATCATTAT
>CALMXV010000112.1 GCA_937871155.1 uncultured Taibaiella sp.
CTAAAGACTTTAAGAAGTTGATTTTAATAGGCTTCCTTTTTGCTTTGCATTGGTTAATGTTTTACTCCTCAATAAAATTGGCAAACGCCTCTATAGCCTTGATATGTTTGTCCACCTCCAGTGTGTTTGTAGCAGTGATAGAACCATTGTCTAACGGAAGAAAGATAAATCCTGTAGAAATAGGTTTAAGTCTGATAGCCATTTCAGGAGTGTATTTAATCTATGCCCTAAAAGATGACCATACCGTAGCTCAGATGGATAATTTTCCTCTTGGCTTGCTGTTAGGGGTGCTGGCGTCTGTACTAAGTGCTATTTTTACGGTGTTGAATAAACCACTTACCCAGAAATATGAACCCCGGATTTTGGTTTTTTATGAAATGGTGATTGGATTTGTATTTTTAAGTTTAGTCGGACCGTTTTATTTGTATTAAAATCCATCAGAGCCTGTAATGATGCAAGGTTGGGATATTCTTTGGATATTTTGTTTAGTGTATTTCTGTACTGTTCTAGGTCAAACGCTTGCCATGAATGCCTTGAAGAATTTAAGCTCTTTTACGGTAACCTTTTTGGTAAACTTAGAACCATTGTATGGTATATTATTGGCATTTCTGTTGCTACATGAGCATAATGAAGCCAATATTGGGTTCTATTTGGGTGTAGGAGTTATTGCATTTTCGGTAGTACTTCAAAGTTTGATAATAGTGCGGCAAAGCAAGAAGAATAAAAAAGCCATTCTGGAAAAGCTATCGGAATAGGGGAACACTTTTTTATTGTTGTAATTGGAAACAATTACTATCTTTAGAGGATTAGTAATAGTAGGAATTGTATCCAATAACTTTATAATAAACAATTATAACCGATTGGTTATATACTAAACAATAGAAATAATGGAAAAACAACTTAAACTTTTAATGCTTTTGTCAGGAAATAGATGGTACAGCCGGCAAGAGTTGATGGATATTTTTGAAGTGAGCGAAAGGACTATTTACCGAGATTTGGATCAATTGAAAAGAGCCGGATTCTTAAT
>CALMXV010000113.1 GCA_937871155.1 uncultured Taibaiella sp.
AAAACCGCTATTTGTATCGATACCATCATTAACCAAAAAGAATTTTTTACTGCTGGCAAGCCCGTATATTGTATTTATGTAGCTATCGGACAAAAAGCTTCTACTATTGCCGGTGTAATGAAAACATTAGAAGAAAACGGTGCCATGGCTTATACCACTATCGTTGCCGCTTCTGCTGCTGACCCAGCTCCATTACAGTTCTTTGCTCCTTTTGCCGGTGCTGCTATTGGAGAATTTTTCCGAGATACAGGCCGCCCTGCATTAGTAGTATATGATGACCTTTCAAAACAAGCGGTTGCCTACCGTGAGGTATCCTTATTACTTCGTCGTCCTCCAGGACGTGAAGCTTACCCTGGTGATGTATTCTATTTGCACAGTCGTTTGCTAGAGCGTGCTGCTAAGGTGATTAACAATGATGATATTGCAAAAAACATGAACGATCTACCGGAAAGTCTTAAATCTAAGGTGAAAGGTGGTGGTTCCTTGACAGCATTACCCATTATCGAAACACAAGCTGGTGACGTATCTGCATATATCCCAACCAACGTAATCTCCATTACTGATGGTCAGATATTCTTAGAAGGTAACTTATTTAATGCGGGTATTCGTCCGGCTATCAACGTGGGTATCTCCGTAAGCCGTGTGGGTGGTAACGCTCAAATTAAATCTATGAAAAAAGTAGCTGGTACTTTGAAATTAGACCAAGCATTGTATCGCGAATTGGAAGCCTTCGCTAAATTTGGTGGAGACTTGGATGCTGCTACTAAAAACGTTATTGATAAAGGTAGCCGTAACGTAGAAGTCTTGAAACAAGCACAGTTTACTCCATATAGCGTAGAGAAACAAGTTGCTATAATCTACTTAGGTACTAACAACCTAATGCGTGAAGTACCTGTAAAGAATATCAAAGCTTTTGAAGAGGCTTTCCTTACAGAAATGGAAACTAAACTTCCTGATGTATTGAATGAATTTAAGAAAGGAAATTTACCGGAAGAAGGTATTGCTAAAATGGTAAAAATAGCGGAACATCTAATACCTCAATTTAAAGCATAACAAAATCTAGTAATACTAATATTTTAAAGGCTGCTCCAAACGGGCAGCCTTTAAAATTAAAAGTCATTGTTGCATTTTCGCTTATTCTTTCAAAAACCGCCCCACCAGCCGTTCTCCATTTTTAGTAATTAGATGCACAAGGTATAACCCTTGTGACAAAGCTCCAACATTTGCCGCATCACCTTCCCCTTGCTGCACTATAGCTCCTTGTAGGGTGCTGATGGTGTATCTGCCGCTATGGCTGAAATAGATGAGGCGGCTTGCCGGATTGGGGAAAATAGTCACCCTTTCTACTTCGGTAGCTTGAATACCCAATGGAGGATCGGGTTTTGGATTGAAGCCAATAAGCATTGACCATGAAGTTGGAGATACCCAACTTAAATTATTATTTGTTCTAACTGCATCAAGCCATTTATTAAGATTGCTATTAGTAGCATAAGTGAAATTATTAAAATTATTCGTTGGGAAACGTGCTGTATCTAAAGAAAACTCAATCAAAAGGTTTCTGGCACTATCTCCTCCTGATACGAAGGAATAGGTATAAGGTACAGGAAGCGTCAGTCGCCACCAATCGCCATAAGCTAATGAGTCTTTTAGTACATAATTACTATCATAGAAAACCGTTGTCAAACCAGTTTCTATAACGTTGTTTACCGTATGATAGTTAAATGAAAAGGCGGATAATCCTGTAGGCTTCATCTTTACGTAAAGCCCTTTTAGGGTAGCTCCTTTGGGAGTTGCGGCACCCATTTTTATATAGACATCGGTTATTTGCCCCTGTATCGGCATTCCCGGAAAATCGCTATGGTAATAGATACATTGTGTTACATTTACTAATGCGGAAAATGGAATATAACCTGGCTTGGGAGCTGTATTGAAAGGAGATACTGAAGTATCCGCTATATACAAGGGCTTGCTTTGTGCCAATAATACTAAAGAACTGCCCAAAATAAGAAGGAGGAGTGTTAACTGTTTCATGATTCTGCCTCCTTATTGTTTGGTGAATTGATAACTGTTACCATTTGCTGTTTTCAATAGATAATTGCCTACAGGCAGTTGCGCTATATCCACCGCTTCTCCTTGGCTACTGTTTCCTTTCTTTACCCACTGTCCTTGTTGGTTGTAAATAGTATAATCCGTGGCCTGATTGATGTATATTTCGTTGGTTGCCGGATTGGGATAAAGGATGTTTTTCTTTCCAGTCAAGGTACTTACAGGAGAAGTACGAAACTGCATGGTATTGGTAGAAGGGCTTAGTTTCATCCAGATATGTCCACCAGCACCGGTACCATCATCTTGACCATCGTACCAAGCACTTAACAGCCACTCCCCAGAATTGCTGCAATTACTCAGGGCAAAAGATTTGGAAGCATCTGCAAGAAAGTATTCCGAAGGTGATGGTCCCAATGGGTTCATATTGACCTGCCAATAACCGGTAGTCAATTGGTTGTTAACAGCAGTTATCTCCCTAACATAAAGGTTTTGAGTAGCCCAAGGATAAAACCCTGCGGTGTATTGCTTGTTACCTATTTCTGGTGCGCCAGATAAGTATTTTACCCCAGCTGCTACACAGGGGGATTTTACATTATCATTTACATGAAAAGGGCTGGACAAATGCATAGGAGTATTCAATGCACGGGCATTATATCCCCAGCATTGTTGAACGCCAAATCCGGGCAATAAAATAGTAGCTACCTGCCATTTAGCTGGCTCAAATATGCTATCATACTGACTCATAGATTCTATACGAGGAAATAAGGAATGAAATGTATCTAGTAAATAAGGTGAAGCCGCCGTTGCTAAATAAGTATTCATATCCAACTCTGTAACGACTAATGCAGCCCCTCCATTGCTTAACCGAGAACGATAGGTGAATGCAGCATAACTAATACCGGAATTGATTTCGGTAAAGCAAGCAACATCCGGAATTGTATTATGGTCTATGGTAAAAGTAGGTACCGGTAGTGAGTCTTTTTATTAATCGACCCCATGGTTACATCACCTTCCGCATAAAAGATATTATAGTCGTTGTTATTATGATTCCGTTCTTTATCCCAAGTAGCCATATACCGATACATACCGGGATGTCCGGCAATAGTATTATTGGCATCCGACCACATATCTATATGAGGCAACGAACGGGTATCGTACATGGGTATGTGTTGGAGACTATTGCTTAATTGTTGAGTTGTGGAGAAGGTCACTGAAAAAGCGGATGATCCCAAATTTTTCAATAAATAAAAATTGATACGAGGCCTAAATTGGTTATCTATAAACACCACGGCTGCCCTATAATTTACTCCTGGGTTAAAACGGTCGTCTGCTAAAACAATATCCGGTCGGTTGCCTGCTCCATCAAGGTCAAGTTGTACGCTATTTCCGGAGCCGTCTTCAAAATAAAGGTGTAGGTTTTTACTTCGGCAGCCTTCATCCCAAGCTATGGCTTTCATAGGGTTTCCGGTTTTAGCATTGCGTAGCATATCAGCATTGACCACTACATCATCTAGTTTATCATCCGGCA
>CALMXV010000114.1 GCA_937871155.1 uncultured Taibaiella sp.
TTAATACACATCCACTTTCACGACTACTTGAAATGACAAATAAATGAATAACATAAAAGAGGCTCGGATTTCGACACTTCAAAAAATTGTTGAACTTGGTTTTGGAGGGCATCTGGATTTATCAATAAGATTATAGTGAAAAGAAACCCTGTCCATAAACAATATAACAAATAAAAGAACGCCCTAATGAAGTAAAATCCTTTAGCGAAAACACAGGACGTCATTTTATTCGTTATTCAATATTCCTAATACTATTTTCTTAAAGGGGTGCTTACTCAACATAGGAAGCAATTCTTGATGCCTCAATATGGTACTCGCCCTTTTCAAATGTCATTACTGTGTTGATCATTGCTTCGGCTAAAAGTCGGGTTGATAACGGTTGGTTGGAAGTAAACAGTCCAATAGAGTTAAAAATTTTAAGTGCTTTGGCTGCTAATTTCTCCATGATTCGATTGCTGTTTTCTCTTATTAATATAGACGGATTAAAAATAATAAGCTTCTGAAAATTCAATTCTCGTACCGCGTCTTCAAGCTGTCCTTTCATTTTAGAATAGAAAAATATGGAGGAAGAGGATGCGTAAAGTGCTGAGACTAAAACATAATTTTCAATTCCGTTTTTGCGTGCTGCTTTTGCAAAGGAAAGTTGATATTCATAATCTACTTTGTACTGTGCTTGTTGGGTTTTAGCAGTTTTAATAGTGGTTCCTAAACAAGAAAATAAAACATCTCCTTTAATTAAATGGCTCCATTGTTCCGGCTGGTCGAAGTCAATTGTTTCCACTTTTAATTTCTTATGAGTGATAGCAGGAAGGCTTCGAGTAAATATCAAAACAGAATCAAAGCGATCATCTGTTAATATTAATTTTAATAAATCACTGCCTGTTGCCCCTGTGGCCCCTATTATGATAGCTTGCATAATTAAAATTGGCGTTTTAAAGCACGATGAAATTAGTGGAAATTGTTGGATAGCTAGTTTATAGGTTATTGCTAGTCTTTTTAAAAATTAATGCCATCGGTTTAGTTCCTGAGGTATAAATTATATGTTTGCAACCTGATTCTTTTCAAATGATGAGCTACCAAAAAATAGGTTTATTAAGTATAGCCTTATGGCAATGTTTGACAATAACTGCACAAACAAAAAAATATACAATGGTTGAAGCCACCAATGGTATGGGTACTACATTGGCATTAAAGTCTCTGCGACAAACTAGTTGGCAACCAGGTACCCATAATTTTTATCAAGTGGTGAAATCCGGCAATCAAAATGTGTGGATTCGAACTGCTTATCCCAGCAAACAGACGGATACCGTAGCTTCCGCTCAAAGCTTTAGTTATATAGACCGTGTTTCAAAAACGCCTAACACTATTCCTTCCATTAAATGGATAGATAAAAATTCTTATTGGTTTATCCATGAAGGAAAACTTATCAAAGGCACTATTGAAAATGGGAAAGTCACCACAAATAGTGTATGGGCAGAACTTCCAAAAGAATATGACAACCTACATGTAGATCCTTCAGGTAAGATTGCTTATACCATCGCTAATAATCTTTATTTAATATCGAATGAAGAAAAACCAATAGCCTTAACTCAAGATGAAAATAAGAACATCATCAATGGTGCTAGCCAAGGGGTGCATAGAAATGAATTTGGGATTGATAATGGCATCTTCTTTTCCCCGAAAGGGAATCTGGTAGCCTATTATAGAATGGATCAAACAATGGTAGCCGATTATCCTGTCATCAATTGGTTGGTGACTCCCGCAGTCAATACCAATGTAAAATATCCGATGGCAGGCGGCACTTCACATCAAGTAACGTTGAACGTTTATAATACAAAATCCGGCAAAACGATAACTCTAAATACCGGCGCCGGCAAAGACCATTATCTGACATCCGTTACATGGAGTCCGGATGAAAAGCATATTTATGTGGCTATTCTTAATCGGGCTCAAAATCATCTTTGGTTAAATCAATATGATGCATTGACAGGAACTAAAACTAAAACCTTATTTGAAGAATCGTCTAAAACTTATGTAGAACCACAGCATCCACTTACCTTCCTTCCTAATAACAACCACCAATTTATCTGGTGGAGCGAGGCAGATGGTTATGCTCATTTGTATGTTTACAATACTCAAGGAAAACTGATAAGAAAATTAACGGATGGGGCTTATGTTGTCAATGAAATCAATGGATTCTTCCGTCGTACCAACGAAATAATCATCACAACAGCTAAGGAATCTCCTTTAGACAAAAATGTATATGCTGTAAATTATCTTACAGGAACTATGCGTCGTATCGACAAAGAAGCTGGTGTACATAGTATTACTAGCAGTGAAGATGGTGAATATATTTATGATACGTACACCTCGTCTTCTGTGCCAAGAGTCAGCCTTATTCGTAGTACTGATGGCTTAGCAAAACATACTTTATTACAAGCTACTAATACCCTAAAAGACTTTGACCGTCCACAGATAAAATCTGTAACTCTTAAAGCGGATGATGGCACCCCTCTTTATGGCAAGTTAATTTTGCCTACTGCTTTTGATGCAAAGAAAAAATATCCGGTAGTGGTTTATTTATATAATGGACCACATGTTCAATTAGTTCGAAATACCTTTCCAGAAAGTGGCAATTTATGGTATGAGTATCTGGCACAAAGAGGATATGTGGTCTTTACGATGGATGGTAGGGGCAGTGCTAATAGAGGAAGAAAATTTGAACAAGCTACCTTTCATCAATTAGGTACCGTAGAGATGAACGACCAACTGAAAGGTGTCGCTTATCTTAAATCATTACCCTACGTAGATGCTAATAAGATGGGAGTACATGGTTGGAGCTTCGGTGGATTTATGACTACTTCATTAATGCTAAGACATCCTGATGTTTTTAAAGTAGGCGTTGCTGGTGGGCCAGTTATGGACTGGAGTATGTATGAGGTAATGTACACAGAGCGCTATATGGGCACGCCTCAAAACAATACAAAAGGATTTGAAACTTCCAATCTACTTACTAAAACTAAAAACCTAAAAGGCAAATTATTATTAATTCATGGCACTGATGATGCTACTGTGGTATGGCAACATAGCATCAACTTTTTGAAGAAAGCCGTAGATGAAAATGTACAAGTTGACTACTTTGTATATCCGGGCTATGAGCATAATGTAAGAGGTAAAGACCGAGTACACTTAATGCAAAAAGTAACCGACTATTTTGACTTATACTTAAAGCCGGAAGGAGCCAACTAAAATCTCATGTTTCAAAAAGCCATAGCCAGTAAGTATTTCCCGGGTGTAGTCACCTTGTTGATTGCATTATTGTTTTCCTTAGCTACGTATCAAGATTATGGTCTTACTTGGGATGAGCCCATACAGCGTACCATAGGCATGGTGAGTTATGATTATATTTTCAACAACGACCCTAAGTTGACTTCTTATATCGAGCGAGATCATGGTGTTGGCTTTGAGTTGGTATTGTTGGGTGTAGAAAAGTTGGTAGGAGCCTCAGACTTTAGAGATATTTTTTTGGCTCGGCATTTAGCAAGCAATATTTTTTATCTTTTAGCTTGCTTTACCGGTTATCTTTTGGCATTACGTCTATTCAAAAATAAGTGGATGGCATTAGTAGCTTTTGCATTATTACTGTTACATCCAAGGTTATATGCACACTCCTTTTTCAATTCAAAAGATACGCCACTAGCTGCCACCTATATCATCGCTTTATTTTTTGCAGAGAAAAGCTTCCGTACGTATAAGAAGCATGCATTTGGGTTATTGGGCTTAGCCTGTGGCTATGCTACTAGTATTCGGATATTGGGTATTTTCCTTATTGTATGTATCCTTGGGTTTTTGTTTTTTGATTTACTCTTTAATAGATCTAAATATCCTACCAAAACCATACTGTCGAACGGTTTCCTATTCCTACTAGGTGCGTTTATGGGTGTTTATATTTTTTGGCCTACGTTATGGGCTAGCCCATTTGCCAACTTCATTGAATCCTATAAAAGCCTCTCGCACTTTAGATGGGACGGTGATTTACTTTTGTTTGGAACCTTTTATAAAAGCACGGCTTTACCATGGTTCTACTTACCAAGTTGGTTTGCTATTACTACACCCATACTTTGGTTGCTGTTTGGAAGCATTGGTTTGATTTTAGTTCTCGTAGCCTTTATAAGTAACCCCATACAATATCTTAAAGATAGCTATG
>CALMXV010000115.1 GCA_937871155.1 uncultured Taibaiella sp.
CAAGGTTTCAAGTAGGCATCCAGTTATAAAACAAAGCACCTTCTGCATGTAGTTGTAGATAGTCAGCATATTTTACTGTTGTATCCGCAGAAACATTTATCAGTTTTACACCAGGCTTAGCATCAATAAAAATACTGTCCGATCCGGTACATCCTAATTGAGGTGTTTGCACCGCCAGAATATAACGATATACACCCGGTACTGTGGTATAGAAATAAGGCTCTTTCACTAATGGATCTGATAAGGCATAGTTGGGCGACCATACGTAGCTTTCACCCGTCAATGTGGAAGGTTGCACATCTACTTCTATCTTTAAAGAATCTCCAACACAAAATCCATATTTATCAGGGGTCAAAATATTAACGATAGGAGTGCTTTCCACTGTAGCCGTAAATGACTTAAAAGCATCCGGACAATTTAAGAAAGAGGCTTTAACAGTAAAAGTGGTTGTTTGATCTACTTTAGCTGTAGAAAAGCTATCATTAGGATTGCTAATAATGTTTGAAGGTGACCACTCGTAATTAAAATTACCATCTCCAACTGCATGAAGATTGATTACTTGTCCGCCACACATACCGGTATCATTGTTGAATATTTTGATTTGCAAGGAATCGTAAATTCTTAACTCAACACTATCTACAGCCGTTTGTGTACAGCAGTTTAGCCTTCTGATAATGATTGTTTCGTAAGGCAGCTCAGGTGCGTTATCAACAGTAGGAATGATTGGGAAAGTCGTATCATATTGTTTGGGAGCTAGCATTACAGTATAGGGAAGGTTGTTATAATCCACCCCATAGGTAGCTGTTCCGCCATAGTCAAAGCATAGTTTCTTTTTTGAATTAGTAGAAGTATCTCTGGTGATAATCATTTTTGCTTCACTACATCCTTCTGCTATATAGCCGCTATCAGTTTTGATGATGTCTGCTAAATTCACTTGAACAGAATCTACACTAAAGCTATTTTCTAACAAGAACACGGCTGACTGGTATCCGGCATCTACCACATTGGCAATACCTAATTTCATGTGATATGTACTACAAGGCTCTACCGTAGCTTTTGCTTCTAATACAGTAGTAAAACCTGGCAATCGCACAGATGTTCCCGTGTTATTGACAAAATAAGCAGGGAACGGAGAACCCGGGCCCATGGCATTACAAGTAGCTATACTATAACCACCTGAAGGCACACCGCTATTGATACTATTAATAGTTACGGGAATATTTGTTCCGGGCACCAAGGCAATATTAGTATTATTATATGCCGGTGCTCCTGTAATTAAGAAGCCAAAAACATCATTAAATTGTGAACAAGTAAAACTTGGATATTCTTCAGAGCCAAAAACATACTTAAAACTTAATGTTGCTTGTGTGTCGATGTCAGGGATAAAGTCAAACTCTAAAACACATGCTGAATACGTTTGGTCGCCACCAATTAAATTGCTTAGTGAGGTGTCTCCCGGTGATGTTACTGAAGTAATTGAAGGGTTTCCACTCCATCCACCACCATTTAAGCCGGTATTAGCACCACTAGTGTTTGTAGCTCCGGTAGCTAATATTATACCTCCCGACAAACCTAAATTACTAGGTCCTGTCATATCGAAAGTGCCATTTGCAGTAGGGTCACAAGTCAATACAGGATTTAAGATGAGTACATTTGCTCCAATAAGTTTATTGACCAATTGTTGGGCTGTTTGATTGTCTTGTACGTTCATCTGGGCTTGAGATCTTTCCCATAATAGTAATGACAGGGTAATCAGTAAAATTCTAATAAAAATGTGTTTCATAAAATATGTTCAATGATTTGTAAAGACATGAAAAAGATTGGGGCAGTTGGTGAAAATGGGTACTAAGATAAAAAAGCATCTACAAATTTAATGTAGATGCTTTTTAAAATATTAATCTGTATCTAAAAGCCTAGGACTTCATTTACTAAATATCCTGTATGAAAGTGGCTTTTAAAAATTAATAGCCCATATCCATTCCGCCCATACCACCTGGCATTGCCGGTGCAGCAGATTTAGGTTCTGGTTTATCCGCTATTACACATTCTGTAGTCAACAACATACTAGCGATAGAAGCTGCATGCTCAAGGGCTACACGACTTACCTTAGCCGGATCAATTACTCCAGCTGCTAATAAGTTTTCGTATTGTTCTGTTCTAGCATTGAAGCCGAAATCAGCTTTACCTTCTCTTACTTTTTGAACTACGATAGAACCTTCGATACCTGCATTTTCCACAATAGTACGAAGCGGGGCTTCTAGCGCACGACGAATGATAGCGATACCTGTATTTTCATCAGCATTATCACCGGTAGTAGTAGCAATGCTTTCAATGGCACGGATATAAGCTACACCACCCCCTGCAACGATACCTTCTTCTACTGCTGCACGAGTAGCGTGAAGGGCATCATCAACACGGTCTTTCTTTTCTTTCATTTCCACCTCAGAAGCCGCTCCTACATACAATACTGCCACTCCACCGCTTAGTTTTGCTAAACGCTCTTGTAGTTTTTCACGATCGTAATCAGAAGTAGTGGTTTCAATCTGAGCTTTGATTTGGTTGACTCTTGCAGTAATTCCTTCTTTTTCGCCTTTACCACCAACTACTGTTGTATTGTCTTTATCTATTGTGATGCTTTCTGCTTGGCCTAAATACTCCATAGTAGCATTCTCCAATTTGTATCCTTGCTCTTCGCTGATAACTGTACCACCAGTTAACACAGCAATATCTTGCAGCATTTCTTTACGACGGTCGCCGAAGCCTGGAGCTTTGACAGCAGCAATCTTCAAAGAACCGCGTAGTTTGTTTACCACCAAAGTTGCCAATGCTTCACCATCTACATCTTCAGCTATGATTAACAATGGACGACCACTTTGAACGGTACTTTCTAAAATAGGAAGGATGTCTTTAAGGGTGCTAATCTTTTTATCATAAATCAAGATGTACGGATTTTGGAATTCCGTTTGCATTTTTTCAGTATTCGTAACGAAGTATGGGCTTAAGTAACCGCGATCGAACTGCATACCTTCTACTACATCTACGGTAGTGTCTGTACCTTTTGCTTCTTCTACTGTAATAACACCTTCGTTGCCTACTTTAGCCATTGCTTCAGCAATCAACTTACCTACATAGCTATCATTGTTAGCAGAGATAGTAGCTACTTGTTCAATTTTGCTATTATCGTTACCTACTTTTTGAGATTGAGCTTTTAGGTTTTCAACGATTGTTGCTACAGCTTTGTCGATACCACGTTTCAAATCCATTGGGTTAGCACCTGCAGCTACGTTACGAAGACCTTCGCTAATGATAGCTTGTGCTAATACAGTAGCCGTGGTAGTACCATCACCCGCTACATCAGCCGTTTTAGAGGCTACTTCTTTCACCATTTGAGCGCCCATATTTTCTACGGCGTCTTCTAATTCTATTTCTTTAGCTACCGACACACCATCTTTGGTAATGCCCGGAGCTCCGAATTTTTTTTCTATAACTACATTACGACCTTTAGGACCAAGGGTTACTTTAACCGCATCTGCCAAAACGTCCACACCACGTTTCATTTTAGAACGTGCATCAGTATTAAAAAAAAGTTGTTTTGCCATGTTATTTTAATTTTTTGCCTCTATCTGTAGAAGCTGTCTTTTTTAATTTTATTTGTCTTTTTTAAGAATAGTTTTTGGAAAGGGAAATACTATTCCATCCCTATGGACGCTTATACGATAGCTAGGATATCAGATTCGCGCATGATCAAATAATCTTTACCTTCAAAGCTGATTTCTGTTCCGGCATATTTGCTATACAAAACGGTATCACCTGATTTAACGGTAATGGGTTCGTCTTTTTTACCAGGACCAGCGGCTACTACGATGCCACGTTGTGGTTTTTCCTTTGCAGTATCAGGGATAATGATGCCACCAGCAGTTTTTTCTTCTGCTGCTGCGGGCTGCACAAGTACTCTGTCATGAAGCGGAGTAATATTTACTGTATTCGCCATTTTTATTGTGTTTTAAAAATTTAAAATTGATTTGTTGCTTTGTTTTATCAGCAATTGTGCCAATGCGTTAATTAGGACAGAATTGCAGAAATCTAAAAATCAGACTGTCAATGAATGTCAATATTTCACGTAAAGACTTAATCGTTGTCAAGTGTTTTTTTAACAATTAGCTTTCATGGATTAATAAAACCTATTGTAATTTTCAACCGATTTTATGCGTTGGCTAAGTTTTATACTATTCTTTCTTTTTTTCTTTTCCGGAAAAGCTGCAACTATTATCGGAGAAGTATCCGATAGAGCATCCAACCAACCGATTGCAGGTGTTTCCATTCAAAATATCCATTCCGGTGTACGAATCCTATCAGATAGTAATGGGAAATTTAATTTGGAGGGTACCGGCGATGATTTAATAGAATTTATTATGCCGGGCTATGAGACTACTCGTTTTAGAGTACCCAAAGGGCAGCTACCTGTTTATTTCAAAATTACATTGCATAAAGAACGTACTGCCTTACCCGATTACACACCTGACGGGCTTTATGCAGCTTATTTAAAAGATAGTATTAAGTATAACGAGCTTTATAAATCAGCTATCAACTTTGAAAAGCTTACGGGATTAGATGTGATTAGACATCCATTTAGTGCCATGAGTAAGCGTAATCGTCAAATCTGGGCATTCCAAAAAGAGTTTGCCTATTTCCAAAAGGAAAAATTTATTGACCTCACGTTTAATGCAGCCATAGTAAGCAACCTTACCGGACTTGAAGGAGATAGTTTAACTTACTATATGCGCCGCTTCCGACCAAGCCATGAACAATTGCATCAAATGACAGAGTATAGCTTCTACCAATATATTCGTCAAAATGCTACTTTTTATAGAACGGGTGTACGGTCGGATTATAAACCAGATGTGATTCGTTCCCCTTATTAATTGTTGCTATAAGTTTTACGTTTGAAAAAAATGATGGTTACAACGTCTGAAACTGTTTTAAGAAGCGAACATCATTTTGAGAGTATAGCCTTAAATCATTTACTTGATATTTAATTTGAGTAATACGCTCTACGCCCATACCAAAAGCAAAGCCTGTATATACTTCAGGGTCTATGTTAAAGTTGCGAAGCATGTTAGGATGCACCATTCCGCAACCAAGAATTTCTACCCATCCGGTATGCTTACAAAGGCTACATCCACTACCACCACATACGGTACAAGAAATATCCATTTCTGCACTTGGCTCAGTAAAAGGGAAATAAGAAGGACGGAAACGCACTTTGGTACCCTCACCAAAAAGCTCTTTTACGAAATGA
>CALMXV010000116.1 GCA_937871155.1 uncultured Taibaiella sp.
GTAACGGCCTGTTTTTTCCATTTGGCTGTTTACTTTTTCTGTTAAGATGGGTCTAACTAATACGTCAGCGAGTTTCATTTTTAATGTTTTTGTCGTTAGTTGCAAGTTTTTAAATCCCGCAACAATATGATTCTATTTATCAATTCGGTGGTATTGCTACTACCAAATAGTTTATGCTTCTTCTACTACAGCTTCAGCAGTGAATAATTTAGCAGCGCTTTCTGTGAAGATTAACACGTTAGCATTTACTAAATCATAAGTGTTCATATCACTTAAAACGGTAGTGCTGTGATCTTGAAGGTTACGAGCGCTTAAGTAAACATTTGGAGTATGTACCGGTAAAATTACTAGTGCTTTTCTATTGTCTCCTTTAAGGCTATTGATAGATGCTACCAATTCTTTAGTTTTAGGAGTATCCATATTCCAATCTTCAACTACTACGATTTTGTTTTCGCGAGCTTTGTAAGAAAGAGCAGACATTTTAGCCAAGTCTTTCACTTTACGATTAAGCTTGAAATCATAATCATGAGGTTTTGGACCATTTACTGTACCACCACCTTTATATAAAGGGTTACGGATATTACCCTTACGAGAGCCACCAGTACCTTTTTGACGATGTAATTTCTTAGAAGAGCCATGTACTTCAGCACGTGTTTTAGTGCCATGTGTACCTTGACGCTGAGCAGCCAAGTATTGTTTTACTGCTAAATAGATGCAATGATCATTAGGTTCGATACCGAAGATATCATCAGGTAATTCAACAGAACGACCGACTTTTGCACCTTTACTATTTAAAATCTCTATTTGCATAGCTTTATTTTTCTCCTACGATTTCCGTAGGCTATACCTTAATTCTGAATTAAAACAATTGAACCGTTATGACCTGGCACAGAACCTGCCACTAAAATGTAGTTCTTATCAGGAAATACTTTAATGATGCGTAATGCTTTTACCTTTACTTGGTCTCCACCCATACGACCAGCCATACGCATTCCTTTGAATACACGACTAGGATATGATGAACCACCGATTGAACCAGGAGCACGTTGACGGTCATGTTGACCATGTGACGCTTCACCCACACCGGCAAAACCATGACGTTTTACCACACCTTGAAAACCTTTACCTTTAGTAGTTCCAATTACAGAAACTTTTTCACCTTCGGTAAATATTTCACAAGTAAGGGCTTCACCAACTTGTTTATCTATAGAGCAATTACGAATTTCTTTTACAATAGCTTTAGGCGTTGTATTTGCCTTTGCGAAGTGATGGAGAAGCGCTTTAGGAGTATTCTTTTCTTTGGCTTCACCAAAAGCTATTTGGAGGGCGTTATAACCGTCGGTATCTACGGTTTTCTTTTGCGTAACCATACATGGACCTGCTTCGATGATGGTGCAAGCAGTTTGCTTACCATTGGATTCGAAGACACTTGTCATGCCGATTTTTTTACCAATTATACCTTTCATTTTATGTTATTTAAGTTAAGCGCCCGGTTGATAATTTCAATTCGGGATTAACTGTTTTCGTTTAGTTTTAAAGAACAATAGCTATTTTATTAAGCTTTGATTTCAACTTCTACACCGCTTGGCAAGTCTAGCTTAGACAAAGCATCTACTGTGCGTGAAGACGAGGTGTATATATCCAACAAGCGCTTATGAGTGCAAAGTTGGAATTGCTCACGCGATTTTTTATTAACGTGCGGTGAGCGCAATACAGTAAAGATCTTTTTGTCGGTAGGCAAAGGAATGGGTCCTGTAACCACTGCTCCTGTGTTGCGCACCGTTTTTACGATTTTCTCCGCAGATTTATCTACTAAATTGTGATCGTAAGACTTCAGTTTGATTCTGATACGCTGTGACATACTTATAAAATAACTTCTTCTCCTAAAATTTGGGACTGCAAAGGTAAGCTATGTTTTCTTTCTACCAAAATTATTTTGATTTTTTTTAAAATTATTTTTCAACGCAGCTTTATTGTTTGTTTTCATTGGGAATTATTATTAAAAGTATTAGAATCATCCATTTTTAAATTGGTATTCTATTAATGACTATTTTTGAAAAAACAAAAGTTATGTCTGCTGCTGATAATTACCTAGCTATCAATCGCCAATCTTGGAACAATAAAGTGGATTATCATCTTAAATCGGCGTTTTATAATCATGAAGCTTTTTTGAAAGGAGCTAATACATTGCAATCAATAGAAGTGGATTTACTCGGAACCATTTCTAATACCTCCATTCTACATCTTCAATGTCATTTTGGTCAGGATACAATTTCATTAAACCGTTTAGGTGCCCAAGTTACAGGCGTAGATTTTTCGAATCGAGCTATTGAAGAAGCCAAATCTATTGCAGAGGAAACCGAATCAACTGCAAGCTTTATTTGCAGTGATATCTACGATCTTCCCAATCATCTCGAACAACAATTCGATATTGTATTTACTAGTTATGGCACTATTGGTTGGTTGCCCGATTTAGATAAATGGAGTGCAGTAGTGGCTCATTTCTTAAAACCTGGCGGAAGATTGATTTTAGTGGATTTTCATCCGGTGGTCTGGATGTTTGATGATAATTTTCAACAAATTGAATACAGCTACTTTAATAAAGAGCCAATTATTATTACTGAAAATGGCACCTATGCCGATAAGGATGCGGCTCTTACTCAAGACACTGTTTCATGGAATCATCCTTTGACGGATATTTTATCTAATTTAATAAAACATCGCTTATCCATCAGTAGTTTTAAAGAGTTTGATTATAGTCCTTATGCTTGTTTTAATCAGATGAAGGAAATTGCTCCTAATAAGTTTGTCATCGAAGCTTTTGGCAATAAGCTGCCAATGGTATATGCTATTGAAGCAATAAAGCAATAGATTCGAGGATAAAATTTAATTTCTTAAGGTCATTGAAAATCCAAATATATCAAGTCCAAACAATGAAGAAGATTTACTGCATAAGTGGTTTAGGGGCTGATGAACGGATTTTCAAAAATATAATCATACCTAATACAGAATTAGTGCATCTAAAATGGCTGCCTTTTGACAAAGAGGAAACCATGTCTTCGTATGCTCAAAAAATGGCTTCTCAAATAGATGAAGCACAACCCATTTTAATAGGGCTATCTTTTGGTGGAATGTTAGTAGCCGAAATCTCAAAACTACAGCCAATAAAAAAAGGATTTCTTGTTTCTAGCCCTAAGTCGCCGGAAGAATTACCAGAACTCAGCAGTTTCATCCTTTTCATGTTGCAAACAGGACTTGTACCCTACAACCTTTTTAAAATACCCAATCGAGTATTGTTTGAAAAATTTGGGGCTGCAACACCAGAAGAACAACAATTATTAACAGCTATATTAAAAGATACTGATTCTAAAAACTTGGGGGCTGCCTTCAAGTTGATCATCAATTGGAAATCCAATTTATCGCCGAAAGCTATTGTTCAAATTCATGGGACTCATGACAATATCATTGTGCCTACTAACATCCATCCAGAATATTGGATAGATAATGGCACTCATATGATGATTTGGAATCGCTCTCAAGAAATAATTGCAATCCTTTCTAAAGAATCAGTTAATTGAACAAGGGACTACTTTACTTTAGTAAATAGCTAGTATCATCAAGCGTTATAGCTTAGGTCATTGTTGTAATCTTTATCCGAGTCAAAATTAGACACAGAACTATCATTGTTGTTATAATTCATTCTATCATTTGATGGATAGGAAGTTTTATCCTGAAAAGGTTTTTTATAACCCCCTTGTTTATATGGCTTTGAAGAAGGTGATTTTACCTCCTTATTATTTTTAGCTTCTCTTACATTGACGATATTTCCTTTCAAAAAAGTCATATCTATATTATCGATTGCATCAAAAGCTGCATACTTATCTTCCATCTCTACAAACCCATACCCTTTGGATAAACCGGTCTCTTTGTCCATGATAATTTTTAAAGATTTAATGGCACCAAAAACAGAAAAACTTTGTTCTAAATCCTGCTCAGTGGTTTCGGCACTTAAGTTACTAATATAAAGGTTCATAAAGCTAAAATTTGAAAATAATGAGTCAACAATATAAAATCCAAGCAATGTTCTTTTTCTAATTGATTTAAAAGTAATGAGTCGAAATTAGTTTTCCAAATTATTTAAGACTTCACTATCTCATAATATACATTTTGCCATAACCATTTTTAAAATACTTGTCGGTTCCATTGGATTTATGCTCAATTTGCTCTCCGTTTATTGCTGTCACAATTCTATAAAAATAAACTCCATTACCTAGTATTTGCCCATATTGGTCTTTCCCATCCCATTTATAATCAGTAATATTTCTACCAACATGAATATTGCCTAATTCTTGTTTAGTTATTTCCCTGACTACTTTTCCTGTTACTGTAAGAATTTGAATTTTAAATTGACTAGGTGCTTGTGACCCAGTAAGGGTAAATACAAAAGCTGTAGAAGTAGAGAATGGATTGGGGTAGTTTAACACATGAGTAATTGTAGATTTATTGATTACTTCAAAAGAAATCTTGTATTCTTTACCTCCGGAAATGTTACCACTCTTGTCTTTCCCATTTACAATAAGTTCGTAAACCCCGTCTTCTTCAAATTCAGGACGATATTCAATAGCAGCTTCGTTTTGGCTACCAGATGCCGGAATAAATTTACTGATATGTCCATCAAACGGTACAAGTCTAGATTCATTTAAACCATCTGAAGGATATCTTATTTGAAGTTTTAATAAAGAAGTATCGTCTAGCTTCAGGTACTTATTTTCATCGCGCAGGGTTATTTTTATAAAAGGTTTAGCTGAGACGATGTCTTTGTTCAAAATATGAACTCCATCAAAGGTTACATCTATTAATGGATTTTTATAATCAGCATCAACCTTAAATGAAATATACCCCAAGTTATTGGGATGGTATTGTTCTTTTTGATCTTCATCCGGGTTGGCTTCAATAAAGAAAACATTATTACCAGGATAGGCTTGTGGATTAAAGGCTATAGCAGCAATAAGCGTATCATTTCCGGGTAAAGAGCGATAGCGATAGTTGCCCAACAAATGCGTGGTATTATTAGCATCAATAATCTTATATCTTACCAACATACTATCCATTGGTAATGTTGTAAGATTCTCAATGGCTACAGCAAAGTTGATAGACTGACCGGATTGTACACTATCAGAAAAAGTATAGTATGCAGCGGGGTTTAAAGCGGCTTCCGGTGCTGGGCTATAAAGTACGCGCCAATAGTCTAGCTGCGGGCTTGTGCGATTAACAGAATCTAAACTATACCATTCTAATTT
>CALMXV010000117.1 GCA_937871155.1 uncultured Taibaiella sp.
GCTCTGTATAAGAAACGGTGGCATCTGCTTGTAGGTTTTCTGTTTCATTAGCCTTGCGCTGGTCAATAGTTTGAGGTGTAGGATTTAGCATCGTAGTTACTATGGAATTCAATTGGCTTTCAGAGATTGTATTGCTATAGTTTTCATTGAAGATAACGGATAGGGTACGACCTTGTTTTAAGAATTTCTTTCTAAAAGCGAGGTTCGAGTTAAGTCTTTTGCTGATGGTATTTGCTTGGGTATGTCGTTCATTCTTATTAAAGACTCTGCCACTAGTATCTACCGACTGTGTGGTATAGTCATCTTGAGTAAAGCCATTTCTATAACTTCCTTTTACGGTAAGTCTTAAGGTGGAAAGTGAATCAATTTTATAATCCACTCTCAAATTGGCGCTATGTCTGTCCGCTGAAGAAAAAGAATTTTTATGTTCATCATTGTAGTATTGTAACGTGTCTAGGTTGTATTGTGTCAGTGTAGCACCAATAGTATTTAGGTTTACTTTAGAAAGTTGATAGTTGCTGTTCAAATGCAACTTATCTTGAAACCATTTATTGGAGTAATGTAAGCCGCCCGTCCATGCAGCAGGCAAGCCTCTACCATTGTACTGACCATTCCAACCACCTTCATCTTCATCATTCGTATAGTACCTATAGCTAAAGCCATCTTCAGAGGTTTCCATATTATCGCCACCACCAAATTTGTCTCTTTCTTCATAGCCCAAACCTATCTTACCGGTATTAGCTGCAATACCAAACAAGGCTAATTTTCTTTTGTTCTTAAACGCATTCAACATGAGTTGATTTTCAAAGAAGCCATCAGTGCCGCCGCCAGCCACAGCTTTACCAAAGAAACCCCGCTTCATATTGTCTTTTAATTTTAGATTGATGGTCTTTTCACGCACTCCATCATCGATACCTGTAAATTCAGCTTGTTCACTTTTCTTATCAAACACTTGTACTTTGTCCACCGCTTTCGCTTGTAAACTTTTTGAAACTACCGCCGGGTCATCCGTAAAAAATTCTTCGCCATCAACCATAATTTTTTTAACCTTTTCACCTTGTGCTGTTACTTCTCCTGATTTACTTACTTGTATTCCAGGCAAGCGTTTCAATAGCTCTTCTACGGTGGCATTGTCTCTTACCTTAAAGCTATCGGCAACATATTCTGTAGTATCACCTTTGATTTTAATGGCGGCTATTTCTTGCTTTAATACAAACTCAGACAACAAATGTGTTTTAGATATCATCGATACCTGACCCATATTTATTACTTGCTTTTTACTGTTGAATTTTATTGTTTCAACATAATCGGCAAATCCAGGAAAGGTGATAAGCACGACATAGCTGCCTTCATTAGAAACCTGAATATTAAACTTACCTTCTTGATTGGTACGTGAAAAAGTTTCTAGTACAGAGTCTTGGGCTCGTAAAATAGTAATACAAGCATCGGACTGTTTGTTGTCATTCAGCGTATCTACAATGGTGCCTTGAAGCCAATAGTTTTGCGCTGATGAAGGTGTAGAAGCACAATTAATGATTAAGAATAAAATTATGCGGAATAGACTTTTTTGCATTGGTGATTTTATATGTAACGGAGGTTTCTGTTTATATATTGTTGAAGAATGAATTCACAATTTATTTTAATAAAAAAGACAACTTTAATTCAAACAAAAAAAATTCTCTCATCAACCGAGGTAAACGAGAGAATTTATTTACGTTTTCTGTAACGCATTCAATTAAAATGGTAAGTCATCGGCATTGCCGGAAGTAGGCATAAACCCTGCTGGGGCTGCGGTATTCATCATACCTGCAGCACTAGGTGCAGCAGCAGCTTGTGGTTGATAAGTAGCCGTTTCAGGTGCTTCTGTAGCCGACTCAATTCTCCAAGCATCTAGGTTGGTGATATAATTTTTCTTTCCATCTTTCTCCCATACATTACCACGAATGCTAAAGTTCACCTTAATTACATCTCCCTGATTAAAACGATCTAATAGGTCACATTTGTTTTGTACTAATTGGATTTTAGCAAAATTGGTGTAAGTACTACCATTTACTTGTTCACTAATTTCAATCACAAATTCACGCTTCTTAAACTTATCGCTGATTACTTGTGTATCGTATTTTTCTACCAGTCTACCTGAAATTTCAAAATTCATGTTCTAAATTATTATAGTATTAAAAAATTAAATTCAAAGGTTGTAAAGATAAGGAAAAGGAGTTTTAAAAAAATTTCATGTACGGTTTCTATTCCTTTAATTTGGTTAAATAATTGCTTAAACTTTAGTTATCAACTTTTGCATATTAACGTGTGGTAGTGTCACTTCAATAAATTCGTCACCGATGGTATCATAGCCTAGTTTTATGTAGAACTCTTTTGCGGCTACCCTTGCATGAAGTACTATTTTTTCAAATCCTTTTTCAATTGCCAATTCTTCTGCGCTTGTTACTAAAAGCCTCCCTATTCCACGATTTTGCAACTTTGATACTACAGCCATTGCTCTCAGTTTAATGTCTGATACAGTCAATGGGGATAAAATAACACAGCCAACTAATTGTTCAGCTTCCCAAGCAGTAAGAATAAAATCTTGTGTTTCTCTGTTCAAATCATCCTTATACACACTTAAGCCAAGTGGTTTCCTCAACACCTCCTCTCTTAATGATAAAACTTCATGATAAGCTGCATCCTGTGTAGTTATTAGCCTTACCTCAAAAGTGTTTCTGATTTCCATTTATTGGAGTGTTATTTCTTGCGTGGCATTACTTTGGATGTAAAACCGAACAGACTTTTCCATCGCTGAATTTTGTATTCCATTTTGGAAGTAACGCACTTCATAATATCCCGGTTGCAGTTGCAGTTGCACTTTTTGTAAAGCAGGATTACCGGTAATGTCGAAGGTGTAAAATTTAGAAAAGTTATCTCCATGCTGATAGTATAATGCAGCTTTTCCTAAAGCAGAGGTATTATTAATAGCTAAAAAACCGGGTTCTTCAAGTTCAACCACATAGTCCACTCCAAAATCAATATCTAAATACCTTCTGGATATTGGTAAGGTATTTATTTCAATATGATAACTACCGGCACTGTATTGTCGTTCTTCAGAACAATGCTGGCTGATTACCGGTCCGGGTTCAAAATTCTTTTTTACCAAAGCATCAAATTCTTTTATTGGGCGTTTTTCATTATTGAAATAATGGAATTTCAAGATGCCATTTACAGCGATGATGGTAACTTTATTCAAGCTATTGGGTACTATAGTTATATTCTTCGCTCTAAAATTTTGATTTTTCCCAATAAGGAGGGTATAGTCGCCTGATAGCATCTGTTGAGGGTCTGGATTGCCATTTGCATCTACCGTTCTATAGAATTTTTTCACTTCTGCACCCGTCTTGGCATTGATTACTTTTACTTGTGGTGTTGAAGCATAAAATTTTCCTTTGCCATCAGTAAAATAAATTTCTAATAAAGTTTCTTTTGACGCTTCAGTCTTTATAGTATAGCTAGCTTCTTTAATAACGGGTTTAGGAATGGTGGGTTTAGCTACATTAGGACCTGCCGTGTTGGGTATGGGCTTGATAGTGGGGGCAACAGGAGGTGGCGTTGCTTTAGCCACTACTATTGCCGGTGCCTCTACTTCTTTAGGAGGTAGGGCTACTCTCACTATCGGCCTTGGTTTTAATGATGGTGTTGACCAAAATAAACCAAAGCTTCTAAGTCTTGTTTGGGTACGTAATGTGGTAAAAGTTTCTTTGGGTAATACCACTGGGTCCAATTCTTTTATTGGTAAAGGAAGAACTGGTAGTAACCTGCTGTTTATTTTAGGCTTTGATATTGGCTTGGTACGTATCTGTACCAATGCATTTCGAGCTTGTACCTTTTTAATTATGTATTTGATGATGGCTGGTGTAGTATCTATAGGCACCTTCACTTCAGGAATCGGTACACTAGAACGAACAAAAGGCTTAGCTATTTTCACCTCTTCTACTGTTGACTTTAGAATGGGTACATTTAAAAGCTTTTGATAGTTGGACGCAATAGTACCAATGGCTTGTTTTATCTCTGTTGGGTTAGAAGCTTGCAAATAGGTACCTAAACAAGCATATTGATCTCTCAAGGGAGCATAATCTACTAAGCTTACGATATAGGGTTTGAATTGTATTTTTTTATCGAGCAATGTTTTTACTACTTCGCAAATATTTCCTCCACAGCTTTCACCGCCATCTGTAATCAAGATGAGGCTATAAGCGTAATTATAGGTATCATTAAAATCTTCTTCTGCAGCTTGTTTTAAAGAATAGGCAATCGGAGAAACACCTATTGGATGCAACGATTCTAGGCGCAGTAACATTTGGGTGTAGTTGTCTTTACTAAACATTACTTCACGTTTCGTATCATAACAATTATGTTCAGGTACCGAATGCTGGTGTCCGTAAACTCGCAGGGCAAACTCTACATCTGGATTGAAAGAGTAAACACTGTCCATCAATTTACTTATAAGATCACCGGCAGTTTTAAAACGTGTAGTACCAGCGTTCCAATCCGCAACCATACTTGATGAACCATCTAGTAATAGAAGGATTCTATTTTTTTTATAAGGGTTCTTTTGCTGTGCTTGAATGTTGAATGCTACTAGCAAAAACAAAATAATAACTGAGAATTTCTTAATCCACATGAATGAGTCAATACAAGACCGCAAACCTACTGCAAAAACGGGATGCTTATCCCTTGCACTCAAATTTTATTCTTATCTGAATAGTAGAACACGTAAATATTTTGAAATATCTAGTTTAAAGTATAAGTAAACAACTCATAACTTTTACTAAATTTTCAACAACCATTTAATAGAAATTTGACCCCAATAATTATTGTTGTTAAATCAATTTTGTTCTTTACATTTGCACCCCGGCAGGTCTTATACGGCCAGCTCCTACTAATCCCCCAGGGCAGGAATGCAGCAAGGGCGTGTGGTTGTAGCGGTGCGATGTAAGTAACCTGTCGGTTTTTTTTCTACTTCCACCTTCGTTTCCATTCAATTTTTACTGCCATATATTCTATCACCACCGCTGTGGATGGTTACTACATTTTTTTCGTATAATGATTGAATTACAGCTTTAACCAATAACGCTAATGGAACCTTTATTCTAAAAAAAATCCCGATTCTTTTTGGAATCGGGATGATTAATTATAAAGTTATCGACTAGTAAATCACGAGTTTTTCAGTTTGTCTGGTTGTGCCTGTTGTTACAGTTACAATATAGATACCTTTCATGGTTACAATATTTGCTGGTATTTCAACTTTAGTGTCATTCATTGCAACAGCCTCAGTAGCGAATATTGATTTACCAGTAACATCAGTTACTTGTATTTTAACCGGAGTAGTATTGTTTGTTCCTTTTATCATTACAAAAGAAGAACCTGTAGTTGGGTTCGGAGCCAAAGCAAAACCATTAGCTTGATAACGTACTTCATCAACACCTGTTGGGAAACCATTAAAGTATAATCTATCTAAATACACATTATTAGCAGTACCGGCTAAACCATTAGAAGCGATGTCGCCATTAGACTTATAACGGAATCTAAAATAAACTTTAGCTTGACGATCCGCAACTGGAATGTTGTAGGAACGATTGGCCCAGAAAGCCCCCCCTGAAGTAGGAACAAATTCTTTTCCAGCAATAGTACCTGCATTAAATAATTCTAGCTTAGTAAGTTTTTTCAATACTTTCCAGCTTTGAACACCAGAGCAGTTAGTCATATAGCTGATTTCTAAAGTGTCTAACATTAGGTTAGGGTTAGATGTTGCCGCAGCACCAGCTATCATAAAGCTAAGGTTGCAAAATCGACCAGAAGCAAATGAGGTTAAATCAAAAGCAGGTGTGTAAAACTCATCGTAGTCGCCAATAGGAGAGTTATACAATAAATCTGTTCCTGTTCTTTTATCATAAGCATTCATGCAAATGGAGCTGTTATCATAATAACCGGCGTTATTTACTACTTGCCATTTATTGGTATTGTTGTAAATATTAAACATGGGATATTCGCTCATGTCATCAGTAGGAGAAAACTCTTGGAAGTAGTTTACAGCAGATTTAGCTACATTGTTGGCTACATAAATAGCACTGTCTTTTGTAATCGTACCAGAGCCCGCATTTGAATTAGCCGTTAATTGTACCTTAACCCAACCTGGATTATTGAAAGCTTTAACTGCATCAATTAAAGTATTAGTGCTTGCTGTAGATACAGCATTTGTAGCGTCAGTGAAGGTCCATTGAGATGTTGTAATAGTATCATTCCAGCTACGGTTAGCAAAGTTTACATTTGACCCTAAACATACAAAGCCTCTCTCATCACGAGTGCCGTTATTGGTAGAGAAATCAGCAATTGGTGGTAAGTCTGCCAAAGGAAGTATATTTCCATTAGCATTCATCACTCCGGTTAATTTAAGGTTTGCACTATCTATTAGATTATTTCTATTAGCAGCGCTGCTTCTTAAAGAGGCTCTCATTCTTACTGTTTGTAAGTATGTAAACATTTTACCACAACCTGAATAGTCCATAATGTTTTGGGTATTGTTGGTATCAGGATAGTTGATTACATAGTTGGTAGCAGTAGATGGGAAGGTAACATTAAATAAGTGACGAGCAGTAGCTGTATCATATACTTTTACATAACCTACTGAGCAGTTGGTGTCAGCAAGTTCGGCAGCACCACATTTTCCCATGTGGCCCTTGGTTGGAGGGGTATCATCCACATCGTCATCACCACAAGCTTTTTCAGGTTGGTTGGTGCTTCCCCACACGTGATCAATATTAAACGTATGGGCTAATTCATGAGATAAAGTATGATCCCATATCATTTGACCCGACAAACAAATGACTCCATCCCAAAAATAGATTGGGTATGAGTTTGCGGCACCAGGTTTATACGCATAAGCTCCTGCACTTGCATGGTTAGCATTAAATTTTCTAATAATCCAGATATTCATGTAGGATTGTGGAGGCCATTGAGAACCTTTAGCTTGGTCGCTAGCGGCATAGGTTAAATAACTTCTATTACGAGTAATCCCTTTTGTTGGGTTACCGTTAGGGTCTTTTTGAGCTAAATGAAATTGGATTTTTGGATTACCCATGTAACGAACATTGGTACCTGGAATGTTTCCGGCAAATGTAGGTATGGTATGAGCTGTATCCGAGTTTGTTTTGCTAAATACGCGATTGATGTCTGCTAGGGCATCGAAGATATCATTGTCGCTTATGTATTCACCGGCATAGTCATGCACAATATGAAATACAATAGGTACATGTAGAATGACATTGTCGTTAATATCCGTTGTTTTAGCAAACTGGCTAAAGTTCATGCCTGTCATCTGAGCATTAATCTCTGCTCTCAATTGTGCTTCATACTGAGCTATCTCAGGATAAAGCTCTTTAGCTTTATTATTCACTTCATCAGTAGCACATCGAAATTGAGCTTGAACAGATGAGGAAAGTGCAGCAACAGCTGATAAGAGTAAAAAAACTTTTTTCACTATAGTCTTAGTTTTAGTGTTAAAGATAAAACGCTTTCAAAGATATACTTTCTGTTAATGATTTGAAAAGATTTTTTATCAAAACAGTAATATGAATATTTAGCTAATGAGTGTAGAGGCTTGAATGGCTTTTAGTTCTTCAAACGCTTTCAGGCATACTTTCTCCAACTTTCCAATTAATGGTTCTAGCCTATCTAAATGTGCTGCCTCTCCAGCTGTTTGTTCAATCAAAAATATATTACTCACTTCTTCTTTTACTCCCATATATGAAAGTTGAGGTTTCAACGAATGTGCTGCAATTTTTATAGCCGGGTAATTTTTTTGAAGGAGCGATTCTTTAACGGTAGCTAATAAGCTAGGACCATTCTGTAAAAACATACCGATATACTTATTTCTCTTCTCAGGGTTATCTCCTGTAAATTTTTTCAAGAATTCCATGTCCGTTATCTTTTCTGGTAGATGGTAGGTCTCTACGTTGCTTTCTGTAGTTGGGTCCTTCTCAATAGTGGCTAATCCTCCTTCTATCATCTTTGCCATTTTTAGTAAAAGGTCGTCTTTTTGAAATGGCTTTGCAATATGGGCATTCATCCCTGCTTCTAAATAACGTTTGATATCTTCTTGTAGGACATTTGCCGTCATGGCTATAACCTTAGTATTGTTTTTAGGTGGTGTTAATTTTCTGATACATTTTGTTGCTTCTACACCATCCATCACCGGCATTTGGATATCCATCAATACTACATCATACTCATTAGCGTTCACTTTATCTACAGCAATCTGACCGTTAAAAGCCATGTCAAGTTTTATCCCTGGAATCGTGTCCTTTAAAGTGTCTTCGGCTACCATTCTATTGAATTCATTGTCTTCAACTAATAGCACTCTGATATGTTCAAGTTTTTTCAAAGTGTCTTCATTGACAATATTTGTAGGGGTTACTTGCTGTTGGATAGTAGCTTCTTCAATAGGGATGAGTACACTAAAGGTGGTGCCTTTTCCTAGTTCACTGGTTACGAATATATTTCCATTCATTAATGTGGTTAGCTGTTTAGAAATGGTAAGCCCTAATCCGGTACCACCAAATTTTCTTGCGATATCAGTACCGGCTTGTGTGAAGCTGTCAAATATCTTATTGACATAATCTTTTGCAATACCAATACCGGTATCCACTATATCAAATCGTACTAAGTGATTTTTATTTTCTGTTTTTTGGTTGCTAACATTAATTTCTACAAATCCTTTCTCTGTGAATTTTACCGAATTTCCTGCTAAATTCAA
>CALMXV010000118.1 GCA_937871155.1 uncultured Taibaiella sp.
ACACAAATGTTAAAGCGTATTGAAATTAAGCATTCAAAAAATAAACTTATACTTTATTTACAGATTTTTATTAAAATAGTATATAAAGTATAATCATTCTTTAATTTAGTTTTTTCAATTGCTGAAATCAAGAATCGTGAAAACAAATCGTAACAAATGTTCCTTGTTATTGGCTTCTAGAGAGTAAGAATATATTGTATTGAAAAAGTTCTTGGGGTTTCTACTTTCATAGGACGTAAGCTGTACGTCACATTAAAAAGATTATTGACTAAAATGGAAAGTCGGTGATGGGAATTAACAATATAGCTTCCTCTTACATCCCAAATACTCACTTGGTCTTGTTGTTTCCAAAAATTGATTGCTTTTATACGGTAAATGTTGGGATAAAATCCGTCAGTAAGCACTTCAATATTTTCAAGTGCTTTGTCTATGTTTTGCATTTTGGAATAATATCGATTGCTGATACCCAATCCAAATTGGAAAATACGAAACTCTACATCCAGCTTGAACATGTGTTTAAAACGGTACTTCAGCACATTGCCACCAGGGTCCATGCTACTGTTGGTATAAGTGAGGTCTTGCCCAAATCCCCCTAACGATTTGTCTCTTGCATAGACACTATCAGGAGTCAGGCTTACCGGGTCAATATAGGTATAACCCGCCAATAGCGTAGCCCCAAAGCGTTTATTAGACTCGGAAGTGGCACCGGCTATTGAAATATCCACTCCTCGAACTCGTGAATTGCCCGTATTCAAAAACTTAAATCCTACAACTGAAACATTAGGATCCCATACTCCAAAAAGATATTCTATGGTATTCTGATATTCTTGGTAAAATCCTGCAACATCGACAAACCCTTTAAAGCTTCCCAACATAAATCCTTGTTTGGCTCCTATCTCAAAAGAGTTACTTGTTTCTGGTTTTAAATCCGGGTTGGGAGACACCCCAAACATTCCAGCTTTTGTAGAAATGTATCGTTCGGTAATAGTAGGATATCGGTAGCCGATGCCATAAGAACTTCTAATAAAAGTCCCCTTTGTCAATTGTATATTAGCACCTGCACGGTAGATGGGCTTCATCACATCATCCAACTGGTTCATCTTAAAGTATTCGTATCGCAACCCTGCGGATAAATTCAGGATATCCCAAACTTTTTTATCGAGTTGTGCATAGCCTGATGCATTTACAATCTTATTATCTCGTTGCCCGCTAGAATTGTATATATTAGATTGAGAGTACGAAATATTGCCCACAACACCACCGGTAAAGTTTAAATCTAATTGCTGAATCTTGCGCTGTAGTTGATATTCACCAAAGTACATGGTACCCTGATTGGACTGATTGTTGGTGATGTCGTTTTGAGAGTAAAATATTCTAGTTTGAAGCAAATGAGTGACCCCATTTTTACGAACATATTTTATATAAGGGTCCACATTAAATAAGGTTTGATTTTGTAGAAACATTGCTCCTGGATAAGCTCTGTACAAGCCTACAGAATCATCCAACCACGCAAAAACCATATTGGTTTTATTGTACATAAAATTGGTATTGACACCATAGCTTAGTCCTTCAATTTTTTTAGACCGGTAGCGCAAATTGATATTAAATCTGGCTCGCTCTTTTACCATTTCATGATTATCAAAAGTGGGTATTGAATCTGTCAACAATAATGCTTTACGAATAGAAGAATCCATGTGTGGCTGCGGAGGAGCCGGTCCTATATACCCTTGGTCGATATTTAGATTGGCACCTACCACTAAGTCCAATTGGTTTTTGATTATTCTAGAATGGAAAAAATTTAAATTACTAAAGCCCGGCAAAGAGTTTTGACCGTTTAGATGGTACCAATTTCCTGCAGGTGCTTGAGGCAAACTGTATAACCCTGCTGAATAGTTTATCTGTGTCTTTGGGGTAGTTCTAGGATAAGCAGTTCTGATATTGATGACACCATTTAGTGCAGAGGAACCATATAGTACAGAAGAAGCACCTTTGATTACTTCTATTTGCTCAATATTTTCAACCGGTACATACGTCCATTCCGGCCGGCCTGCATCACCGCTAAGCAAAGGAATTCCATCTACTACGATTGCTACTCGGCTCCCTACCCCAAAGGTAAAGCCACTACCACCCCGTATTTGAGGGTCGTTATCTATCACGGTCAATCCGGGCACTTGCTCTAATGCTGTTTCAATACTTGTGGTATTCTTATGTTGAATCAAACCGGGTTTTATGACTTCCATAGAAACCGTGATGTCTTCCAATCGTTGTTCAAACTTCCCAGAACTCACCACTATTGTTTCTAATGTATGTAAATCCTTCTTCAATAAAAAGGTAACAACTACTGTAGAATCTTTATGAATGTTGATGATATCAATGGTTGAATGATAACCAAAATAAACACAACGCAATTTTTGATTACCTATAGGAAGTAGTAGGGTAAAGCTTCCATCGGTATCTGAGGTAGTACCATAATTAGCATTACTGACTGATTGAATCAGCGCTCCTGATATTAGTTCCTTAGAGCCTCCATCTCTTACATATCCTTTTATTGAACCTGTTTCTTGTGCTTCAATATTTATAGTATAGATAAAGGCAAATAAAACTAAAAGCCCTACCCTTTTCAATTTAGCCATTGAATGTTGTAGCATACAAAGCATGCTGTTTTGTGAATAGTATTTGGGTTGAAATGAAATTAATCTATCATTAGCTTTCCGGAGGTTGCGGCATCTTTACCCACCAACTGATAGAGATACATGCCACTGCTGATAGACGGCAAATCAATACTATGTTGTGATTGATTAGATAAAGATTTTTTCAAGATTGCACGACCGTTTAAATCTGTCAATTGAAGTTGTAAGGTAGCATCGGTAACACCATTCATCGCTACAAGCAGTTTATGATTGACTACTGATACAACCACTTTATCTAAGTAGGTTTCATCAATTGAAGTAGCATTATTGTACACAACACTAATATCATCAACCAATAAAATACTTCCAGTGCCACTGCTGCCTGGCGCTACGGTATTTTGATTTGCTGAAGAAGTAAGGCTCATCATGATGTAAGCAGGTGTATTGTTATTAGCATATACAAAAGGCACTGAAAAGCGCGTCCATGTGGCTTGATCGGCTGCGGGCGAAATAAAAGTTGCCGTAGCGATACCGTTTGCTGAAGCATCAGGATGGTTGCCATTTACAGGCACAATTGGATCATAATAATCACCGGTGTGTAAATGGGCTTTAATAGAAGCTTGTTCCGCAGTAGCTCCAGTACCACTGGTAGCTTGTGTATATTTATACCAACCTACAAGACTATCCGGTCTTCCGGTAAAGGACATTTTGTTTGCTCCCACTGCTTCTATAAACCCTTCTGCTTTGTTGGCACTTGGGGCTTGTACTTTTCCTGTAGTAAGATTACCATTTACAACCGTAATAATATAATAAGTGGTTTGCACCTTAGCACTATAAGAACCGCTATGAGCATCGGTAGATTGAAAACAAGTTTGTGGCCCCGAAGAAGCAAGCCCACCGCCTGTTTTATTAGAGTTCCATCCTGTAGGCTCTTCTGTAGCCGTCCCTAGGCTTTCCCAATTTTCAAAGCTGCCGTTGGTAATCGTATTTTGAGCCGTTGCCGATAATGATATGGCTAAACCTAAAAGAGTAAGCGTATGTTTCATAATTTATTTGTTTTTGATTTTTGAAAGTTCAAAGTAACACAATTTAAAAAAA
>CALMXV010000119.1 GCA_937871155.1 uncultured Taibaiella sp.
GGCAGCCGTGGATGTGATATACGGTGTCACCATGCAAGAAGCAGGCGTAAGCAAACTAGTACCGGTAGATTTCAGAAGCCTAAACTAAAATTGAAAGAGATGCTGATGATGTTTAAATTTTTGGGGTCCAAGCGATCGACTTACTATTAAGCTTCAGTGGCGTTGGCACCATTCATCTGATAGCTACTATTAAGCAATCACACCTTAACTACTAACAACATCAATTAAAAATAAACAACTAAAATTTAAGTGACTCAATCCAACACCACGCACCGAATAGGCTACTTAGATGCTGCACGTGGAATAGCGGCAAGCATGGTGATGATATACCATTATACCGGTTGGAAATACCCTGACAACCTTTATGTAAAGCTATCGCACCTCCTCTTCAATGGTTCTGATGCAGTCTCATTCTTTTTCGTGTTGAGTGGCTTCGTATTGGCATTCCCTTACATTCAATCCAACCGCTCTTTAGACCTAGGCAAGTTTTATATCAACCGCGTTTACCGAATCTATCCGGCATTTATGATTGCGCTAGTGTTAAACGCACTATTTAGCAATAGGAACGGCATTGCCCAAGCCCCCTTAGATGCTTTATGGAATACCTTTGGATTCAAAGGCGCTCGTTTTTGGGAAGAAGCCCTACTCTATCGCGGTCGCTCCGTATATCTCGGCCTCGACTGGACACTGACCATAGAGTTAATCATGTCTTTTTTCATACCGTTTCTAATTGCCATGACGCTATTCAACAAACGCTTGATAGTATGGTTCAGCCTCATGTCGCTACTGATGACGTTTATGATTGGCGTATTTGTTACTCCATTTTTACTGGGCATGTTGGTAGCAAGTTTTTATCACGAAATACAATCTTCAGACTTCAAGAAGACCATTTGGTACCGCTATCGGCATTTATGGTTAGTACTAGGTTTCCTATTCTTTTCACTAAGACATATTGAAAGACTCTTTCCCTTTCACGAAAACGTCTTATATCTCATGGAACTATTTCAGCTCAATTTTTTTATGCTAAGTGGTATAGGGTCCTTTATCTTCTTGACATTTATGATTCAGTCACGAAGCGCACAACGCCTATTGGAACATCCAATCCTAATCTTTATCGGTAAAATATCCTATGGAATATACCTGATGCATTGGGTGATAGTGGCTGCTATTTTCGAATATTGGAATCGTATTACTGCACTATTCCCTTCTACTACCATAGCCTATTTGGTAATGCTCGTTGTATGTATCTCTGTTACAATTTTACTTTCCACAGCCCTCTACTATTGGGTTGAGCTACCCTTCATCCAAAAAGGAAAAGCACTTACTAAAAAAATGAAAGAAACTTTGGTGATAGGGCGGAAATAATTGTTCAAAAATAAGAATCCGTTTATTTAATATCTTAGTGCTTCAGCCATATAAATAGTTATTATGATCCCCTATATTTCTTTCCTACGAGGCATCAATGTCAGTGGGAAAAACAAGATAAAAATGGAGGTGCTCCGTGAGTTATACACTTCATTAGGCTTACATCATGTTTCCACTTATTTGCAAAGCGGAAATGTCGTTTTTACAGCTTCAAAAAAGAAGGCCGCAGCATTAGAAAAAGAAATCTCATCAGCAATCGAGCAGCAATTAGGATTGCAGGTGCCGGTTTTGGTACGCACCTTAGAACAACTGAATGAACTCATTCTTCAAAATCCTTACATCGGTGAAACAGAAAAGAATCTTGCCTTTCTTCATGTTACTTTACTCTCCGGTGAAGGTGCTTTGACGGATAAACATTTGCTGTCTATTGCCAATAAAAAACTACCGGATGAAGAAGCCCAACTGAAGGCAACTACTGTCTATTTATATTGCCCTCATGGCTATGGAACCACCAAATTGCACAACAATTTTTGGGAAACACAACTCAAACAAACAGCCACCACTCGCAATTGGAAAACCATTAACGAACTTGCTAGAATAGCTAACAGCCTTACTTCTTAATGTTATTTATCAAAAGCTACTAAAATGAAAAACCAACTCAACGAAGCCACCACCAAAGATTTTCTAAGCGTATTAAAGAAACGTATTGAGCAGCTCACCCATTTTCCTAAAGGTTATTCATGGGAGGTACTAGCAGAACGCTTCAAAAAAAATCCTTCGAAACTTTGGTCACTCTATCAAATGGAGCAATCAGGAGGTGAGCCCGGTTTACTTTCATGGAACGATAAAATAGCAACCTTTTGCGACAGCTCCACAGAAACTCCCAAAGAACGTCGCAGCTTTTGTTACGACCCCGAAGCCCTGCTTTCCAGAAAGCTACATAAGCCGGAACATAGTGCTGTAGGTCTTGCAGACGAATTCGGCATCCGCTTAATGACCGAAGATGAATACTTACAACTACAACAACTGAAACCCGTTGATCTTAAAACATCCAGTTGGTTACATACACCGGATGAGGTGCGTAAATTAGGTGGAGCTATATTTGGCGATCGCCGTTTCAACAGAACGTTTATCTACCACAATGGTGCAGAGTCTTACTATGCGGCTAGAGGATTCAGAGCAATCCTGGAAGTTTAAACAGTAAGGTGTGGATGATAATTGGCCGATTGGTTGAGCGTTTGTAAAAACCCCAATCCATCTTCAGGGCTTATCAAGTAATGCTTATTTTCTTGAGTGCTTACTAGAATTGTTTTGGAAGTATTGGTTACATAAGCCGTCACAGCTCCTATCTTTTTGTAATTATATTTTCCATAATTCCCAAAGAATCCACCTACACCAAATACGCGAATACCAAAGCCTAAATCTGCACTAGTCACGGCTTTTGCCGA
>CALMXV010000120.1 GCA_937871155.1 uncultured Taibaiella sp.
GTATTCGTCAACAATTAGAGAAGTTTCTTGATTTTGATGAAAGCCTTCCCAATGCTGCTGTGATGGTGAATAACTATGACTGGCTTAAAGATTACACCTTCTTAGATTTTATTCGTGATGTAGGAAAGCATATCACAGTAGGGTATATGATGTCAAAAGATTCAGTTAAAACAAGAATGGAAACTGGATTGTCCTTTACAGAATTTACCTATCAATTGATTCAAGGGTATGACTTCTACTATCTGTACAAAAAGGATGGGCTGAAACTACAAATGGGTGGTGCAGACCAATGGGGGAATATTGTTACCGGTACAGAGCTTATCCGTAGAATGAGTGGCGGTGAGGCTTTTGCCATTACAAGCCCATTAATCACTAAAAGCGATGGAGGCAAATTTGGTAAAACAGAAAGCGGTACCATTTGGTTGGATAGAGAAAGAACCTCGCCTTATCAGTTCTATCAGTTTTGGCTGAACTTGAAAGATGAAGATGCTGAAAAACTAATTTTAAGCTTTTCGTTTAAATCGATAGAAGCAATTCAAACTTTAATTGAATCGCATCGACAAGCACCACATTTAAGAGCATTACAAAAAGCCTTAGCCGAAGAAATAACAGAGCTAGTGCATAGCAAAGAGGATTTATTGTTTGCGCAGCAAGCTTCAGAATTACTATTTGGAAATGCGACAGTAGATACGTTACATCAACTTTCAGAGCAACAATTATTGGAAGTAATGGAAGGTGTGAAGCAAGTAACTGCTCCAAAAGCTATCGTGCAAGAAGGATTTGATCTCTTAGGGTTTTTGGCAGAACATAAGGTTTTTGCAAGTAAAGGTGAAGCACGTAAAATGATTCAGAGTGGGGGTTTAGTATTAATAAATCAAAAATTAATCAACCGGACTATCAACTATCAACCGCTGATTTGCTCAACGACAAATACCTGCTTTTCCAAAAAGGGAAGAAGGATTATACCTTAGTAATAGTTGAATAATTGGTTGGAGCCATGTGTTAGGTCTTAGCTTCATTCGGATTTCAAAGCAGTAGTTATAAAATTTCTTTAAAGCCTGTCCACAATACGTTTTGGACAGGTTTAATTACTTACTTTGCAAGTATGGCATATAGAATTGGACAAGGAATAGATTTCCATCAGTTAGTAGAAGGAAGAGACCTATGGTTGGGCGGAGTAAAAATACCTCATCATAAGGGCTGTATCGGTCACTCTGATGCGGATGTATTATTACATGCTATTTGCGATGCTTTATTAGGTTCTCTTAGCTTAGGGGATATAGGCTATCATTTTCCGGATACGGACCCAGCTTATAAAAATATTGATAGTAAAGTATTGCTTCGTAGATGCTATAACATGGTTCGTGAGAAGGGATATTGGTTGGTGAATATTGATTCTACCTTGCTTTTGCAGGCTCCTAAAATAAAACCGTATGTTTCTCAAATGCAGGAAACTATTGCTCGCATAGTTCATTTAGGAGTAGATGATGTATCTATCAAAGCTACTACCACAGAACAACTCAGCTTTATAGGCAGACAAGAAGGTGTAGTGGCAACCGCTAATATATTATTACAGAAGTACTAGACTTTTTCATAAATAAAAACACCCAACAGAAGCAAGAATTGTTGCTTGGTTGGGTGTTTTGTTGTGTATAGCCATTGTAGGCTTGTACGTATGAAATGTTGAGGTGTGTTTAGTTTTGTTTCTTTTTGTAGTAAGTGATTAAATCATTCACTGCAGTTCTCTTTAAGTTTTCCGGATTCAACTCAGTAAACATTTTAAGCTTTTTCAATCCGGTTTTTAACCCTGCTTCCAGATGCACCAATGCTTCTTTGCTTTTCCCTAAATCAAAAAGACAGAGCGACTTTAAATAATGAAAATCCGGCTTGTCATCACAGTTTTCTTTGGCTAGTTCTATCTGTGTTAGTGCTTCTTCATAAAATCCGGATAGGTACAATCCTTTGATAAGAGCTACCCATGTAGATTTATTATTGGGTTTTAATCGTACCGCATTTAAGAAGCAGATTAATGCTTCGTTCTTGACATTCATCTCCATAAGGCAATTGCCTATAGCCATACAATAAGAAGCATTTTCACGATTGAGGTGCAATGCTACCGAGTAGGCTTTAACAGCTTTTTCCCATTGCTTTTCACGAGTATAAGTTTCTCCTATTTTATAGAAGATACTATCATCTTCAGGGCTCAGTTGTGATGCTTGACGATAGTAATATCTAGCCTTGGTAAAGTTCTTTTGTTTCTCATAACAAAAACCCATGGCTTCATAAATCACATCTTCAGGCTTGGCTATTTCTAAGTGTTTTTCCAAGACTTCTAATGCACGTTCATACCATTTTACGCGCATATAGGCATCAGCCATATTGCGGTAGGCAAATTCAAATTTTTCATCAATAGCCACACAGAACTCATAGGCGTCAATAGCCTTCTCATATAGCTTTTCGCTTTGGTAGGCAGAGCCCAAATTAAACCATGCTAAGGCATTATATGGGTCTTCGTCAATGATGGAGGCATGAAGGGTAATGCTTTCTTTATTTCTTCCGGTGAAGTCAGCCCAGAAACATAATTTCTGTAAGGCTTCTTCATTACGTCTATCTACTTGTAGTATGCGTTTTAGAGTGTCGAACACTGCTTCAAAATCTTCTGCCTCATCATAGACATCTGCTAGTTCTAAAAGGAGTTCAGTGCGGTCTTTACCTACAAAATCATCAGCTTTTTGTTCTAGTAGTGCTGCTGCCTGGTCATACTTATATTGGCTAAGGAAAATATCGGAACGTAAAAGCACTGCATCTAAGCTGCATTGGTCTAGCTGGTCGATTTCATCCAATATATTTAGCGCTTGTCCATACTTCTGTGCTTGTGTAAGGATTTCTGCTTTCAGCAAAAGGATGTCGCCGGAGAATGGATAATACGTAGCAGCAATTTCGCAGGCTAGTAAGGCTTGTTCTTCATTGCTTCCTTGAAAGTAGAATTCGATGATTTGTTCAAATTCTTCTTCTTGCAATAGATAGGAAGCTGTTCCTTGTTTCACTTCTTCATACCGACCGAGTAGTTCCTCCATAGAACTCAGCTCATCGTCTAAAAAATCATCATCTAACATAGCTTTGGAGTTTTCTCAAAAATAGAGAAAATATGAGGCATGTTCCTAATGCTACTATAGACAAAAAAATACTTACCCACATGATATGCACAAAGCTAAAATGCTTATGGACGGCTTATCTGTAAATGGGTTGAAGGATGTATGTAGAGATAATCGCCATTGACAGGCTCATTATCGAAAGCCGGTAATCGCTTCAATTCATTTTTAGAAAGGATAAACTTCTCATAGTTTAGGCTTGCCATTAAGGTATCAATTACTTGTTTATGAGTGCCCCAAGTTTCAATTTGTAAAATAGGCAAATGCTTTTCCAGTATGCTTTTCATTTCTGGTAATACATATTCTTCATAGCCTTCAATATCGCATTTGATGTAGTCAATTTTGGGTAGGTCGGCTAAAAGCTGAGAAGCCTTTTTCATTTGCACTTCAAACAAGTAATTGTCTTCGCCTGAAGTGTTTTCTTTTGCTACACTTGCAAGTCCGGTTCTTAGATAACCAAAATTTTTAGGCACCGACATTTGAATGTTTTTCTCTTCAGTGCCAAGCGCATAGTTGTGAATAGTAATGTGAGTATATTGGCTTACTGCCCACTGTAATGTTTTATAAAAAGGCACTACAGGCTCAATGGCAATAACTTTTCCTTGTGGAGTTAATGAAGCAAATATCCTGGTGAAATAACCTAAGTTGCCACCCAAGTCTATCACAGTATCGGTGGGCTTGATAAGTTTTTTTACGAAGTAATGATATTTATAAATCGGGTCATTTTTTAGATAACCCGATTTATAAGCAATATAAAATAACCGATGTAATGTTTTCAGATATTGCGCTTGTCCTAAACTTTTATAGATCAGTTTTTTTAAAAAATTTATCATCTGAAAACTAGAAATGGGTGGGATAGTATTAGCTAAGTATGTCGCGGGATATAACTAGTTTTTGAATTTCACTAGTGCCTTCACCTATAGTACAAAGTTTGCTATCACGATAGAATTTCTCAACAGGGAAGTCTTTCGTGTAACCATAACCACCAAATACTTGCACGGCATCTGTAGATACTTGTACCGCCACTTCGGAAGCGTAGTATTTAGCCATAGCGCTTTCCTTAGTCATTTTTAAGCCTTTATTTTTAAGGTCAGCAGCTTGATAAATTAATAGTTCTGCTGCTTCAATTTTTACTGCCATATCAGCCAACTTAAAGGCGATAGCTTGGAAGTTGGAGATGGGTTGGTCAAATTGTTGACGCTCTTTAGAATATTTTAATGCCGCTTCATAAGCGCCTTTTGCGATGCCTAATGAAAGAGCCGCAATGGAGATTCGTCCACCATCTAATATTTTCATCGCTTGTTTAAATCCTTCACCTACTTCTCCCATACGTTGTGTATCGGATATTTTACAGTTGTCAAAAATCAACTCAGTAGTTTCAGAAGCACGCATACCCAGTTTATTTTCTTTTTTGCCGGCACTAAAACCTGGTGTTCCTCTTTCAACAATAAAAGCAGTTACATTATTTTTAGTACGCGGCTCTCCAGTACGTGCTAGCACTACAGCTACATCCCCGGTTTTGCCGTGGGTTATCCAGTTCTTAGTCCCGTTTAATACCCAGCCATCACCTTCTCTTGTAGCCGTACATTTCATATTACCTGAGTCACTGCCGGTATTCGCTTCTGTAAGTCCCCAAGCACCTATCCATTCGCCGGTAGCTAGTTTAGGAAGGTATTTTTTCTTTTGCTCTTCATTGCCAAAGTATAAAATGTGACCGGTGCAAAGTGAGTTGTGTGCTGCAACAGACAAGCCTATTGAACCACATACTTTAGCAATTTCACTTACTACAGTTACATACTCGAAATAGCCAAGTCCGCTACCACCATATTCTTGAGGTACTAATACACCCATAAGACCTAAGGCTCCTAAGCTCTTAAATACTTCAACAGGAAAAATTTGAGCTTCGTCCCATTCCATCATTTGAGGACGGATGTTCTTATTAGCGAAATCGCGAATCATAAGAGCAATTTCTTGCTGTGTCTCTGTGTAATTAAAATCCATGGGGATAAATTTTTATTCGATACTTAAATAGGGGGCAATTTTACGATAAATTTCTTCATTCATCAATGGTACTTGCCTTAATTGTTCAATTTTTTCAAATTGTTTTAGGTTTTCTCGATAGAGGATGATGTGATGGGCAAGTTTTTCTCCAATGTAAGGATGGCTTTTTAATTGTTCTTCAGTTGCCAGGTTGATTTTAATTTTCTTTAGATGATGCGGATTAATCACCAACTTATTTTTAAGCAAAGTATATAAGCTATCAGGAAACTTGTAGGCTTCAAGCAATTGTTCGTGTTTGATATATCCTCCTAATTTATCCCTTCTCGATAAGAGTTTATGAGCAAAGAAGGGGCCTATACCTTTTAGCTGGACCAATGTAGCGGAGTCCGTAGTATTAATAGCTACATGGTCTGGCTCAGGTTTAGAAGGGAAGCGGTTATTAAATGTATTCACCGTATTTTGATTTGTAATTTTTATATAAGGTGCTAAATGCTCGTATTGCTCAATGGTGAGTGTATATAGTTTGCTAAAATCTTCCTTGTTCTTAAACACTTTCCCTTTCCTTCTCCAATTCAAGAGGAGTTTTACTTGTTTGGGGGTTAATCCTAAGGATAGAAAGCTGGTACTATCGAGTGTATTGGGGTCAAAATAAAACAACTCCGTTTTTGAAATAAGGTTTTTAGAATCAGCTTCTATTGTTGTAGAGTGACTTTGTTTATAAGCTTCCCATGCTACTACTAATGTACTGTCCTCAGTATAGTCTATGGGTTGTTTATTCCAATAAGGCATTGTGAATAGTGAAAGAAGCAATAAGATAATGATGGCAAGCAGAGCTAAGATACCTCTTTTTTCTAGTGTGCTGTAATTGATAAAAGATTGTATTATTTTTTTCATATAGGATAGAGGGTTGCAGAACCTTAAAGTACAAAAGAAATATAATTTATCTTGGACTTTCTTAATTTTTGAATCTACTAAAGCATCCTCAAAATTTACAAGCTGCCCTTTTGAGCAGCCTGCAAACTTTAAAACACCTTTTTTTTCTTATTCCTCCTTACTCTTTCAAAAACCGCCCCACCAGCCGCTCGCCATTTTTAGTAGTTAGCTGTACCATGTATAACCCCTGCGGCAAGGCTTCAATATTGGCAACATCCCCTTCTCCTTGCTGTTCTATAGCACCTTGTAGGGTGCTGATGGTATAGCTGCCTTTGATACTAAAATGGATAGTAGTTTTTGCAGGATTAGGATAGAGTGTCAATTGAGTAGGATATACCTCCTCTACTCCCGATACCCCTGTGGTGTCTAAATCAAAACCGATACATGATAAAGCACTTATAACAGGTTGACTAAAAGAAACATAAGCATATTTGCCGCTACTATCTGGTACTCCCATTGTTCTATATTTATTAGGAGATAATAAATCTTGATAACCTATTGTGGTAATATTGCAATAACCATGAGAAGTGTCATGCATTAATAGATTATTTATTTGTAAGACTAGATTTTTATTAGGGTCAAACATAAAAGGTACTTGCAAGGGTATTTTTAGCCACTTTTTATAATTATTTGAAGTTCTTATCAATCCTGAGGAGGAGTCCAAAATATATGGATTAGCTTGTAGCACGGTTGTCAATTCTTTTTCATCATCAAACAATAAAAAGCGTTTATTGATAGAGTCGTAACCAAAACTATCTCTAGTGGTAGTACCCATCTGCCATTTAACATTATAAAATTCATACAATCCATTAGTGTCATAAGTTGTCGCGATATCAATCCATAAATACAACGAGGTTATTTTTCCCTTGGGTGGATACTTAAAATTGCGTGGATAATAGATGCAAACCCACTTTTGACTAGGCAAACTAGAACTACCGTAACCTTGAGAAAAGACTAATGGTGATAAGTTGCTAACAATTGTTAAAGAAGTATCATCATACTGAGGGGCATAGTAATACTGAGGTGCTTTACTTGTAACCTGAGAAAAGGCAGTATTGTAACTACCAATGCAAAGCAGTAATAATAACATCAACTGTTTCATGTCGTTTATATTTAAGAAGGTTATAAAAAATTAGTGTTTTACAAAACGTTTGGTTTCTATACGGCTACCGGCTTTTAAGGTGATGCTGTAGCTGCCAGAAGGGAGAGAAGACAGATTAACATTACCTAAAGTATTCCCTTCTTGCAAAACACTACCTACCATATTGTAGATCGTATAGCTTGCATGCTCTTTCAGTCCGGTAATGGTCAGTTGGTTAGTAGCCGGGTTAGGATAAAGTATCCATTGCAATTTAGTAGCCGTCGGGTTAATAGAAGCTGTTTTATACTGAAACACATTGCCACTGTATTTATATTTTACCCCACCGGTACTATTGTCGGCAGTATAAGCACTGAGAGATCGGAAGAGCTCGTGTA
>CALMXV010000121.1 GCA_937871155.1 uncultured Taibaiella sp.
ACGCTATCCATGCGATGCGTCTAGGGCATCCTATTTTTTACCGGACAACATTAATTTTTATTCAAGTTTCAACAATGTTAACCTCACAAGAAATAATCATTCGTTTAGCTTTAGCTTCTTTATTGGGGGCATTAATAGGTTTAGAAAGAGAAAGAAAAGACTGGGCTGCGGGTCTTAGAACTCATATGATGGTATGTGTGGGCGCTTGTTTAATCATGATAGTTTCTGCTTTTGGCTTTTCAGACATATTAAATGAGGAACATGTTTCCCTTGACCCTTCAAGGATAGCAGCACAAGTAGTAAGTGGTATAGGTTTTATTGGTGCCGGTACCATTATTTTTTTAAAACAAGGAACTATACGAGGGCTAACTACAGCCTCAGGATTATGGACAGTAGCGGCTATTGGTTTGGCTACTGGCAGCGGACTTTACTTTGCTGCGGCAGCTACTACCTGCATTGCCTTAATTATACTTTGGGCTTTAAAACCTTTAGAGGAACGATTTTTCAAGAAATATAGACACATGACCTTGCGAATCGTAACACAACCCAACGTAGATCACACCGAGTTTTTGAAAGGTATTTTAAATAATGAAAAACTAAAGATAACCTCCTTTACATTCAACAAAAGTGAAGCTGGTAGCATCTTTCTAATCACCTTTGAAAATATCAACATTAATAAGATGGACATCGTCATCAATGAGCTAAAGAATGACCCAATCATTCAAGAAATATTTTGGTCAAATTAATAGTTGAGGCGTAATCAATTTCAATTATTTTGAAAGTAGGGTAGTACAATTGTCGCTTACTAAATTACCATCATGTAAAGAGTAAGTGATAGAAAGTTTGTTGGTATTATAAGTGCCATTGCCACTATAGAAAAAGCCATTGTTGGTTTGAGGCGGAATCGTTAAAGTATTATTTGCTGGGTTTAAATCGGCATAAAAATAATAACTGTTTGAAGTGCCAGTCCAAATTTTCTCCACTTTGATTCTATTATAATACCCGGGAGTAGCTGTAATCAGCACGGTATTATTGATGGTGCCGGTCGCGGTGCAAGCACCGGTTGCGGTATAGCTTCCTACC
>CALMXV010000122.1 GCA_937871155.1 uncultured Taibaiella sp.
TATATGCTGGTCCGGCGGCAACTCCAATATGTGAAAAAGCATCCTCTAGTTGTGCAAAAGTAGAATACCCATTTGAGAAACCAAAAACCATGCTATTTGCCATTCCGGAATCAGTAACAAAAGGGTTCATTTTATGCTTTTGGTAGCGACCATCTATACCTATTCCAAAATTTGATTTCCCAAAATAGTAATCCAAGCTAAAACCTATATTAATTCCGGGCTTTGCTCTCCCAATTGCATTATGAGAAGCAGAGTAATCACCAATCGGAATACTTGCACCACCAAAAAGTGCCAACTGAAAATTTTTATTATCAGGAACCTGAATGTCTTGGGAAAAACCTTTAAATGTAAAAATCAAAAGAAAAATGGAAAGTAAAAATGTTCTCATTGGATAAATATTTATGAGTTGTTGTATTGCAAAGTAACGTAAAGTATTTTAACTATAGATTTTCTTTACGATGAAAATTGGATATTTGAAATTTTTATTTGGCTTTATCCAATAGACGGAATCGTAAACTGTTTGCTTAGTGCAAATATATTTTATTCCTGCAATTACGTAACTATTCAGTCTAAGTTTTACAGATAAGGGTTAATGCTTCCAGAACGTTTTGTTTGGATTTGAGTACGGTGTCGGTGATGGATCTTAGGATTGCAAAATCATCAGCCCCATTATCAGCCCTAAAAAGTCCTGATACTTTTTGTTTAACTTTTATGTTTCTAATCGCTCGTTCGCTACTATTGTTGTCCGGTGGTACTTTTGGGTGATATAAGAAGGTGAGGATACTGTCTTTGCATTGTATTAGACTTTTTTGGAGTGTGATTGTTTTTGGGTAATTGGAAGCAATTTTTTGTTTTAATACATCGTTCAGATTTTCTTCTATCTTGTTTTTTGATTCTTGAAATTCGTAATAATCAACGCCAGCTACAGTCCTTTTCAAACTAAGAGCTTGATTGATGCAATCCTTTAATTTTCCAACCCAAGAACATTTTTCTTCATAAAATTCATTCAAATATTTCAAGTCTCTTTTCAAATGCACTAAACATATTTGGTGACCTTCTGCTTTAGTTTTAAAGTGGCTGGCGTAGCGGTCATGGTGCAAGATACTGTTTGGAAATCCGTCTTTAAAGTGTTGCTCTACTGTAGAAAACCCTCGATTATCAGAGTGTGCGATGTAAGTCAAATCTTCTGACTGCCATGTCCACATCCAATGTCTTTTACCATTTACCCTAACACTGGTTTCGTCGCTTCCAACGGCAACTGCCTGCTTTATTCTTTGTTTTATCTCTTTATAAATGGGCAAGGCTTTAGAGGCCGTTTGTTTAATAATATTACGTATTGTTCCGGTGCTTAGAGACAGCCCCATTACATCATTAAACAACTCCTTCATTCTATCATAGGGCAGATATTGCCTGGTGTGGAAATAAGCCCCAAGAGCCTGCACGCTTGGCCCATAGCTAATGGGTGCAGTTAAATATGTAGGAAATGAAGACTGGGTGCAATGTCCACAAGAGCATACTTTTTCGTAAATTTTGTGTTCCACTATTACCGGTCTGACAGGTGGTAATTCTACAGACTGTCTGCTTCCTATTAATACAGATGTTAATTCGGACAAATCCCTACCACAGCGGGTGCAGTAGTTGGGTTGGTATTTAATGATTTGGTCGGGATGTTCTGACATTTTTAATGTACTACCTTCATGACCCGGCTGTCCGCCTTGCTTGAGACCGCTTTTTTGTCGTAGATTGATATTTTTTCTTGCTATGTCTTGCGAAGGTGGCAAGTGGCTGTTGTTA
>CALMXV010000123.1 GCA_937871155.1 uncultured Taibaiella sp.
TCTAAGTAATCTTTTTCAAAGGAATTCTTAGTAGGTAACTGTTTACTAAGAAAAGCTAGTTTATTGATACAGTAAGTGCCCGCATTGATGGTGCCATGATCTTTATATTTTTTTTCTTCAAAGGCTAAAATTTTCCCTTCATCATCTAATATAACCGACCCATAACGGTCATACTGCTGCATGGTTTTTAATGCTATTGTAACTGCTGCAGGATGCGTTTGATGAACTTGAAATAGTTCTTTTATATCGCATAGAAATAAAGTATCGCCATTCATAACGATAACATCATTTGATTGGGCAGCTTGTAAGGCTAGTTGAATGCCTCCACCGGTTCCTAGAGGCTCTTGCTCGATGATTGGAGTTATTTCAAAGCCATAGTATTTGTCTTGTAGCCAATCCAAGACTACATAGGCTTTATGTCCTAATGATAACAGTACTTTAGTTACCTGCTGCTGTTGTAAGTAGCTAAAAAGATAATGTAAGAACGGTTGTCCATTTACTAATGCCATACATTTTGGTAAGGCATCTTTAGTTACAGATTGAAGTCGGGTACCGAGTCCACCGGCTAAAACAATACATTCCATACAGCAATGCTTTTACTTCTATTTGTGTTTATAAAAATTCTTTACTGAATGAAGATAGGACATGCAAAGATTTCTAATTGGGGGTGATTATATAGTCCAGCTGATAAGTCCTGTGTTGGTAAACTGGTACCGATGAAAACTTCCTTCATATTTTTCAAGTGCTTTTATTACTTCATAATGGGTGTTGCCCGGGCAATAGAAAGTCATAAACCCACCACCACCGGCTCCGGATATTTTACCACCCGTAGCACCTGCTTGCAAGGCTGTGTGATAAAGCTCGTCCATATATGGGTTTGAAATCCCTTGTGCCATTTCTTTTTTATGACGAAAACCAAAGTCTAATATTCTACCTATTTCATCAATTTTACCGGTAAGCAAAGCTTCTTTCATCATCAGTGCTTGATCTTTTAGATGATGCATCGCTTCAATAGATTTCTCATTTTTGTTGCTTACATTCTGCTGTTGTGCTTCAATAATAAAAGAGGACATTCTACTGGTAGCTGTATAGTAAAGCAGTAAATTGTTTTCTAACTCGTAAAGATATTTAGGTTTTATCCGCAGCGGGTTTACAATTACTTTCTCATCCTTATAAAACTCCATAAAATTGACACCACCAAAAGTTGCAGCATATTGGTCTTGTTTTCCTCCCGCCATTTTCAATTCGTTTCGCTCTATTTCATAAGAGAGATGCGCTATATCATACTCTCCTAATGGCAAATTAAGCCATTCAACAAAAGCACCTAAAATAGCCACCATAAGGGTAGATGATGTTCCAAGTCCGGAACCGGCAGGGGCATCAACAAACGTAGTCAGTTTAAAACCTGAAGGCAATAAAGTTCCTCTATCTTTTACTAATCGATTATAGACTCCTTTAGCCAAGTCTAGAGTGCCATTTAAAGGGAGCTGCTCAATAACTTGATGCGTTTCTGTTTCTTTACGGTCAATGGCTTCTATGACAATGTTGTCCGTGTCTAAAACTTCTATAGAAGCATAGGCATATAGTGAAATCGTGGCGTTAAGTATTGCACCTCCATAGATATCACAGTATGGGCTTACATCAGTTCCTCCACCGGCAAGTCCGATTCTTAACGGAGCTTTACTTCTATAAATCATAAATCTGTGTGGTTTGTATTTCTGAGAGTAAAGATATAACCGATGTAAAAGATAACGATACCTAATATGGCTCCGATAGCATCTGCTAGTATATCTACTAAATCAAAAGAGCGTCCTAAATACTTTAATTGACCTTGCCCTATTTCTATGAGCCAACCAAAGCCAATTGAAATCAACCAATAAAAAAGCAAATGCCAATGGTTGAATCTAGGTAAAGAAGCCAGCCATAAAAACGAGAATCCTATAAATAAAAAAGTATGTACTAACTTATCTAAATAGGGGATAATAATTTTAGGGACGTCATCACTAGGCATAAAACAAAGAAGCACAATAAAAAGTGACCAAAAGATAGCGAACCATCTTATTAATGACTTTTGATTGGGCTTCTTAGAATAAAAAAAAGTTCTTATGAAGTGAATCAAATTGTAATTGAAGGATTACTTCTGGGTTATTTCAATTGGAAGTATCTTGTTTAATGTATTCCCGGTAAAAGAGTCTAGCCTACTAATGCTTCGTAGGCTGCTGCATCTAATAGAGTGTCAAAATCTGCCGGATTGTCTACAGTCATTTTCACCATCCATCCTGCTGCATAAGGGTCGGTATTTACTAATTCAGGATTGTTTTCTAATTCAGCATTTACCTCGGTGATCGTTCCGGACAATGGAAGAAACAAATCAGACACTGTTTTTACAGCTTCGATGGTTCCGAAAATTTCATGGGCTGCCAGAGCATTACCAACAGAAGAAATATCTACAAATACAATATCGCCCAACTCTCTTTGAGCAAAATCAGTAACACCTATAGTAGCAACATTGCCTTCTAAGGAAATCCATTCGTGGTCTTTTGTGTACTTTAAATTATCAGGGAAATTCATAAAATATATTTGTCGTAAAAATAGTCTAGTTTTTGATATTGAAAAACATATTGTCCGATTCTATTGCTAAATGGTCTGGTGCCTCGCTAAATATTCTCTGTAAATTTTAAGGAATCTATGTTTTTTAGGTGAAGCTAAGTTGGTTATTCCAATATGCTTTTAGGAAGAAAAAAATGAATAACGCTTGTAAATTCGATTGATTGAATAGATTTGTTACGTTTTTAGATTTTTGATTACTTAATTTTTTTGATTTTAAATGTCCTCAATACAAAGACCCATACGTGTATTAGTAGCTAAAGTAGGCTTAGATGGTCACGATAGAGGGGCTAAAGTGATTGCTACTTCCTTGAGAGATGCCGGCATGGAAGTGATTTATACCGGCCTTCGTCAAACACCGGAAATGGTAGTCAATGCAGCGTTACAAGAAGATGTAGATGCAATAGGCATCAGTATTTTGAGTGGTGCCCACATGACCGTTTTCCCAAAGTTGCTTAGCCTGATGAAGGCACAGCAAATGGAGGATGTGTTACTAACCGGAGGCGGCATAATTCCCGAAGAAGACATGCTTTCATTACAAAAATTAGGTGTCGGTAAGTTGTTTGCTCCCGGGGCTCCTACTTCTGATATAGCAACTTATATTACTGAATGGGTAGCTGAACATAAAAAAGAACTACTCTAATTAGTTCGGATCTTATTTTAATAATAATAAATCTTGAACTCAATTTAGTTGATTGCTTTAGCTCAAGGCTTTTTTAAATCATTAACCTTCCTCATTTAAACTCATTTTTTTTAACCACTTAACCAGAATAACTAAGCTTAAAC
>CALMXV010000124.1 GCA_937871155.1 uncultured Taibaiella sp.
GGGCAACATACCAGCATTACCCCAAGTGTTATTAGTAGCGGCTTTATGAGACTCTTGCTCTGCTATTTTGAGATCAAAATTTTGTTGCAGTGCTTTTTCAATCGCTTGTTGCAAACTCAGCTTTTCTTGCGCCGAAGTAGGAATAGATAAGCTGAAGCTCAACAATAAACACAAGATTACAAACAATTTCACTTTCATGTTATTCACTAAGTTTTTCAATAGCTGTAGGAGCAATAGTTTTTCTTTTAGACAATAAAGTGTACATCACCGGAACGATACCTAACGATAATACTAATGAGAATAATACACCACCCACTATCACAATTCCCAATGGGATACGACTAGTAGATGCTGCACCTAAAGACAAGGCAATAGGTAAAGCTCCAAAGCTCATCGCTAAGCTCGTCATCAAGATAGGGCGCAAACGCATGGAAGCAGCATAGATAGCTGCACTAGCAGCAGTGGCACCTTTTTCTCTTATATGGTTAGCATATTCTACTATTAATATACCATTCTTCGTCACTAAGCCTATCAACATAATCATACCTATTTGTGAGAAGATATTTAAGGTTTGGTCAAATATCCATAACGATAGTAAAGCTCCTGCAATAGCTAAGGGTACTGTCAACATTATTATTAACGGATCCATGAAACTTTCAAATTGCGCTGCAAGAATCAGATATATTAACACCAATGCAAGGATAAAAGCAAACATGGTATTAGAAGAACTTTCTTGATAATCTTTTGAAGCCCCACCAAGCGAAGAGGTGAACGATTCATCTATAATTTTCTTGGCTTTTAAATCGTTGAAGATTTTATTCATGGCTATAATGCCATCACCAATCGTTTTTCCAGGAGCCAAGCCGGCTGATATGGTAGCTGATTTGTAACGGTTGTAATGATAGATTTGTGAAGGACTTACAGTTTCTTCTTTATCTACTAAATTATCTAAAGAGATAAGTTGGTTGGAAGCACTTCTCACATAATAGTCATTAAGGTTTGAAGGTTGGTCGCGCATATCTCGCTCTACTTGTCCGATGACTTGGTATTGTTTTCCACTCTTAGTAAAATACCCAAGACGACCATTACTCAATGCAAGCTTTAATGTTTGAGCTACATCTTGAACGGATACACCCATTTGAGAAGCTTTTGGCCTATTTACAGAAACGGTAAGCTCCGGTTTATTAAATTTCAAATCTACATCTACCCCTTGAAAAGTCGGGTTTTGATTGGCTTCATCTAAGAAATAGGGCAGGGCAGTAGAAAGCTTTTCAAAGTCGATATTTTGAAGAATAAAAACAACGGGGAAGGCGCTACCACCACGCTGCACAGAAATAGTTTGCTCCTGAATCGCAAAGACTTTACTAAAATTAAATTTCTGGAAATTCTTATTCATTGCTTGTACTATTTCCTCCTGTGTACGAGTTCTTTCAGCAGCTTCTTGCAATTTAAAATTCATGAAGCCGGTATTCACTGCACCCGAACCAGTAAAGCCCGGTGCTGTAACTGATAACAACACGTTTTTTTCCGGTACAGAATCCAAGGATACATTTACTAACTGGTCCATGTACTGATCCATAGCATCATAAGAAGTGCCTTCCGGTGCCGATACGGACACCCTAAATCTACTTCGATCTTCCAATGGTGCCAGCTCACTTTGTAAGCTAGAACCAATTAAAAATATCAATACAAAGCAGACTAGAATACCTGAAATAGCCAACCATTTTCTGCGCATCAATCCTAGTAAAAACTTTTTATAAACACGTTCCATTCCGGTAAAGAAAGGCTCTGACCATTCATAAAAACGTGAATGTTTATGCACTTTACGTGTCATAATAACATTCAGAACCGGAGTAAGCGTCAGTGATACAAAAGCAGAAATCAAAACAGCACCGGCTACTACAATACCAAATTCTTTAAAGAGCTTTCCCGTAAACCCTTGTAAAAAAACAATAGGTAAGAATACAACAGCTAAGGTGATGGAAGTAGAGATAACCGCAAAGTAAATCTCTTCACTGCCTTCTCTAGCGGCTCGATGTTTGTCCATACCTCGCTCTATCTTTTTGTAGATATTTTCCGTAACCACAATACCATCATCTACCACCAAACCCGTAGCTAATACGATAGCCAATAAAGTAAGAATATTGATGGTGAAACCCATGCTGTACATGATAAAGAAAGTGGCAATTAGACTTACCGGTATATCTATCAAGGGCCGGAATGCAATGAGCCAATCTCTAAAGAATAGGTAAATGATAATGATAACTAAGCTGAAAGAGATGAGCAACGTTTCTTCTACTTCAGATATAGAGTTCTTGATGAATACCGTAGTATCCATTGCTATGTTTGTCTTGAAGTCTTTGGGAATATCTTTTTTCAATAACTCATAGCGTCTATAAAATTCATCTGCAATAGCTACATAGTTGGAGCCGGGTTGTGGTGTCAACGCCAAAGCAATCATAGGCACTCCACTTTCCTTTAAAACCGTTTCTTCATTTTCTGGACCTAATACAGCCTCACCTACATTTTTCAAAGTGATGTCGGTACCATTTTCATTTTTAATAATCAGATTATTGAAATCATCTTCTGTCAGTAATCGTCCAAAGGTTCGTACAGAAAGCTCAGTAGTATTTCCGGATATTTTACCGGAAGGCAACTCTACATTTTGACTATTGAGTGCTTGTTGTATATCTTGAAAGGTAATACCATAAGCTGCCATTCGTTGAGGGTCGAGCCAAAGTCGCATAGCATATCGTTTTTGCCCCCAGATATTGATAGTGCTTACTCCAGGAATAGTTTGTAGTTTTTCTACTAGTACATTCTCTGCATACTCTGTAAGTTCCAATTGATTTTTCGTTTCACTCTGCACCGTCATGGAGATTATCGGTTGTGAGTTTGCATCCGCTTTAGACACTACAGGTGGGGCATCTATATCTTGAGGTAATCCACGGATGGCTTGCGATACTTTATCTCTC
>CALMXV010000125.1 GCA_937871155.1 uncultured Taibaiella sp.
GCAATCAACGGGGCATACTGCTGCACATTGGGGTTCTTCGTGAAACCCTTGGCACTCGGTGCATTTGTCGGGAACAATATAGTAATAATCTACAGCAACTGGCTCATGTCTTTTATTGGCATCTGTATGGGTTCCATTCATTAATACAAAATCACCTTTTACTGAAGTACCATCAGCTACTGCCCACTCTACTCCACCTTCATATATCGCGTTATTAGGACATTCCGGCTCACATGCGCCGCAATTAATACATTCATCAGTTATAATAATAGCCATAATTTTGGTTTTTTTTATGGTAACAAAGTTACAATTTCGCAGAGATAATTAATAGCAATGGAATTAGAAAAACTAATTGACTTATTAGAAAAATTAGGTAAACACCTGCTTTCTGAAGATGAAGAATGGATAAGAGCACAAGACCGCGCACTCAATGCCAATGCATGGTTTACGAAAGAAAGCATCCAACTTTCAGTAAAAAATATAGTCCATCAATTTTTAAATAAAGAACGGCTCAAGCAATGGCTAGCAGGCTACACATTACCTATTTCCTATCAAAAAATTGGAATCATCACTGCGGGGAATATACCCTTAGTAGGCTTTCATGATTTCTTGTGTGGATTGGTAAGTGGTCATACACTCTTATTAAAACTGTCTTCTAAAGATGAATATTTAATGAAGCATATTGCTCACCAACTCGTCCAATGGGAACCGTCACTAAAAGAAAAAATTATCATTGCTGATACCTTAAAAGAAGCTACAGCTTACATTGCTACCGGTAGTAATAATAGTGCGCGTTACTTCGAACAATATTTTGCCAAACACCCCAATATTATAAGACGCAATCGCACGTCAGTAGCAGTTTTGGATGGCACAGAGACTAAAGAAGAGTTACAATCATTAGCCTTTGATATATTTAGCTATTTCGGTTTAGGATGTAGAAACGTTACCCAAATATGCGTACCCAAAGGATATTCCTTTGAACCATTACTAGAGTTATATGCTGAGTATAAAGAGCTATTGAATTTTCATAAGTACAAAAACAATTACGATTACCATTTAGCTATTTACCTACTCAACAAAGTACCCTGCTTCACGAATGAAGTTCTGTTGCTCGTAGAAAACGATTTGCCTTTTTCAGCTGTAAGCGTATTACATTACAGATACTACTCTGATAAAGACGCCTTATTGAAAGAATTAAATAATAGCAATGATATACAAGCTATCGTTGGGCACGATGGGATTCCTTTTGGTCATGCACAAACACCCCAACTTAATGATTATGCAGATGGAGTAGATACTCTTAAATTTTTGTGTGAACTTTAGCTGCTTTATTATTTCTAAAAATCAATCTTAATAATTAATGGAGTATTTCAGTTGTCAACACCCTTCAAACAACTAAGTGACATCCAAATTCATTCTATTAAAACATGAAAAAACTAATTATCACCCTAACAATAGCCCTATTGGCTGTGCTTCCAAGTTTTGCTCAAGCTAGTTTTGACACACAAAAAATGGATAGCTTAATGCAACTTTTAGAAGCAAACGATAAGATGATGGGCTCCGTTGCAATTATGAAAGATGGACAACCTATCTATTCAAAAACTATTGGTTACAAGCAGATGGAAGGCAAGCAAAAAGCCAATATTTCTACTAAGTATCGTATAGGCTCGGTTACAAAAATGTTTACCGCAACTATGATTTTTCAATTGATAGATGAGCATAAGCTCAGCTTGACTACGCCTTTGAGTAAGTATTTCCCATCGATACCTAATGCAAATACCATTACCATAGAGCATTTACTCAATCATCACTCAGGATTATTTAATTTCACTGATAGTGCTGCTACAGATTTTTTCAAATCGCCCAAAACAACACAGCAAATGATTGCGCTTTTTACACGCCAAAAACCGTTGTACCAACCAGGTGAAAGCAGCTCCTACAGCAATACCAACTACGTGCTTTTAGGTTATATTATTGAAAAAGTAACCGGTAAGAATTATAGCTATAATTTAAAAAATAGAATTACTCAAAAACTACGTTTAAAGAATACTGAAGTTGGCAAAAAGATAAATACAAAGAAAAACGAAGCCTATTCTTATGACTTTGATGGTGTAAAATGGATTAAAGATGCAGAAACTGAAATGAGCACCCCTGGAGGTGCTGGCGCTATTGTATCTACCGCTAATGACTTAACTAAGTTTATCAACAGTTTGTTTACTGGTGCATTAGTTAGCGACTCTTCATTAGCACAAATGAAAACCATAAAAGATGGTTATGGAATGGGCTTGTTTCAAGTTCCTTTCTACGACCTCAAAGGATATGCTCATAATGGTAGCATAGATGGTTTTAGCTCTTCGTTATGTTATTTTCCGGAAGGTAAGCTCTCAGTAGCATTTCTTAGCAACGGACTCGCTTATCAAATGAATGATATCATGATAGGCATTCTTAGTATTTGCTATAACAAAAAATATGAACTACCTACGTTTTT
>CALMXV010000126.1 GCA_937871155.1 uncultured Taibaiella sp.
AAAATGCATTACTCATGTTGCTCTTTGCCGTTACGATGTTGGTAGCAGCCAGTAGTATGATTCGAAAACGAAAAGAAGAACTCAGTACAGAAAAGGTTTCAACGAACTATTTTGCTATAATTAGTAAAGGGGCAATGGTAGGAATTTTGACAGGATTTATAGGTGCAGGAGGAGGATTCTTAATTATTCCAGCACTGGTCAATTTTTTAAAACTGCCAATGAAAACAGCAGTGGGCACATCCTTACTAATCATTGCTGCCAATTCCTTACTAGGGTTTGTGTTTTCTATGTCTTATACACAAATTTCCTGGTCTTTTATAAGTACTATAGCTGCGATTGCTATCCTCGGTATTATCATTGGAAGCTTACTGGTAAAAAAAATTGACGGGAAAAAACTGAAGCCGGCTTTCGGTTATTTCGTACTAATGATGGGCTGTTATATCTTGTTGAAAGAATTGTTTTTTTAGTAACACCCTTTTGTGACTTTAGTTACCAAACAAATAAAAATATACCCGCATCTTTGCTATAACATTCACCAAAAGGATAACAGATGAATTCAAAGGATTTAAAAATTGAACAAATTTATACGGGTTGCTTAGCACAAGGCGCCTACTATATCACTTCACAAGGCGAAGCAGCTATCATAGATCCATTAAGGGAGACAAAGCCCTATATTGATAGATTGGAAAAGGATGGGGCTACGTTAAAGTATATTTTTGAAACCCATTTCCATGCAGATTTTGTGAGTGGTCATTTGGATTTAAGTAAGAAGACTGGAGCAGCTATTGTATATGGTCCAACGGCTCAGCCTGATTTTGAAGCAATCATTGCTACCGACAATCAACAGTTTAGTATTGGAGACATCCGAATTAAAGTCTTGCATACACCTGGACATACTCTGGAGAGTTCTTGTTTTTTATTGTTAGATGAAACAGGAAGTGAAGTGGCTTTGTTTAGTGGAGATACCCTATTCTTAGGAGATGTTGGCCGTCCTGATTTAGCACAAAAAGCAGCAAGTATGACACAAGAAGAACTTGCAGGGATGTTATACGAAAGTATTTATAACAAAGTAATGCCTTTACCGGATAGTATTACAGTTTATCCTGCACATGGTGCTGGCTCTGCTTGTGGAAAGAATATGATGAAAGAAACAGTGGATACATTGGGCAATCAAAAAAAGATGAACTATGCATTGAACCAACCCAATAAAGAAGCCTTTGTTGCAGCTGTTACCGAAGGATTGTTACCTCCTCCAGGGTATTTTGGGATGAATGTAGCCATGAATAAATCAGGTTACGATAGTTTTGATAAAGTTTTGAATCAAGGGATGACACCGTTGAATGTTTCCGCATTTGAAGCTGCTGCCGAAGCAACTGAAGCCTTAATTTTAGATACAAGAAGCAATGCAGAATTTGCGCTAGGGTTTATTCCTAATGCTATCAACATAGGGCTGAATGGTGATTTCGCTCCATGGGTAGGCGCAATGGTTGTAGATGTAAAGTATCCTATCCTTTTAGTTGCAGATATTGGTAAAGAAGAAGAAGCGGTTACTCGATTGAGCCGTGTAGGGTTTGATCATGTACTTGGACATTTAGAAGGTGGCTTTGCAGCTTGGGAACAAGCAGGTAAAGAGATTGATACCATTAATCGGATCACTCCTGAGCAATTTGCACAAGAAGTGAAAATTGCTGAAGACCTTATAATAGATGTAAGAAAAGAAACTGAATACGAAGCAGAACATATCCAAGATGCTTACAACAAGCCTCTAGCCTTTATCAACGATTGGATTTCGAAGATTGACGATACCCAACATTTCTATATGCATTGTGCAGGGGGGTATCGTAGCATGATAGCAGCTAGCATCCTTCATGCGAGAGGCATTCGTAATTTTACAGAAGTAGGGGGTGGCTACAATGCTATTGCTAAAACCGATATTCCAAGAACTGATTTCGTTTGTCAAACCAAAACTTTTCAACAATAATTATTACTTCTGATATCAATTTATCAATTTTTACTAAAAGAACTAGTATGAAAAAAAACGTTGGAACCATTGACCGTTATATCCGCATTCTCTTTGCTATTGTTGTTGTGATACTATATTATACCAAACAAATAGAAGGAACCACAGCAATAGTTGCCGGTATCGTAGCAATGATAATGTTGGCAACATCATTTTTGAATTTTTGTCCTATCTATGCAATTTTAGGAATCAATACTTGTAAAACTAAACACTAAGAACAGCTTTAAAATGAAGAACTATTTAAGAAACTGGGATGTGATGCGCTTCATACGATTAGCGTTAGGAGTCGCTATCATGATTCAAGGTTTCATAATGAAAGATTGGAGCTTTGTAGTCATCGGTGCTGCTTTTTCCTTGATGCCTATTTTTAATATAGGATGCTGTGCCAATTCCTGTAAACAAACTTCAACTAGGAGTAATCCATCTCCATCTAAAACCATAGAAGAAACGACTTATGAAGAAATACGTTAAAGAAAATTTATTGACCATTGTTGGCGTATTGGTGGGTGCTTTAGCCGGCTTTCTTTATTGGAAATTTATCGGATGTAGTTCCGGTTCTTGTGCCATAACCTCAAAGCCTATAAATAGCTCGTTGTATGGCGCTATGATGGGCGGTTTACTATTTTCCATGTTTAAAAAACCTAAATCCGAATCCGCATGACCTTTAAAGAAATTATCAACCAAGATAAACCGGTACTAGTCGATTTTTTTGCAACTTGGTGTGGTCCTTGCAAAATGATGACCCCCATCTTAGATGATGTGAAAAAGCGAGTAGGGGATGCCGCACAAATTATAAAAATTGATGTGGATCAAAACCCTCAAGCTGCTGCCGCATATCAAGTACAAGGAGTTCCTACTTTGATTATTTTTAAAAATGGCAACATCCTTTGGCGACAATCCGGAGTGGTACAAGCCAAACAATTAGAACAATTATTAAAACAACACATATAACCATGATTAAGACAAGCTTTTTCGCATTACTAACCGTTATCCTTTTTAGCTGCACTACCAGCCAAAGCCAAACTGATAAAACAAGTTTTTCAGCACCTGAATTTTTAGAAAAAATAAAAGCAACAAAAGATGCACAATTGATTGATGTGCGTACTCCTGGTGAATTTGAAGCCGGACATATTGAAAATGCCAAAAACATCAATTGGAATGATGATAATTTTATGGCAGAAGTTGCCAACTTGGATAAAACAAAACCCATATTTGTATATTGTCTAAGCGGCGGCAGAAGCGGATCGGCAGCCAAAGCACTTCGTAAAGAAGGATTTACTACAGTTTATGAAATGCCGGGAGGAATGATGGAATGGCGCTCAAAAAAAATGCCTTTAGCTACCGGGCAAGCAGCACCTGCACCCTCAGCCGAAATGACTATGGCGCAATATGAAGCCTTGCTTAACTCAGACAAAACAATCGTTGTAGATTTCTATGCAGATTGGTGTATCCCTTGCAAAAAAATGAAACCTTATCTGGAAAAAATGGAAAAGGAATTGGAAAGTACGGTTACCATTGTACGAATTGATGCAGATAAAAACCCAACACTTTGTCAAGCATTGAAAGTAGAAAATCTACCTACCGTTAAAATCTATAAGAACAAAAAAATGACTTGGGATAATATTGGCTTTGTAGAGGAAACTACGCTTCGAGAAAAAATCAAAGGACTTTAGTCGATACTAAATTCATAGCTTTTATTAGGAGCAAAGAAGCATTTCAACTTAGAAGGAATGCTTCTTTTTTATAAATGACAATACTCTCTACATATTTTCCCGTTTTATTAACTACTGTCAGTAGTTTTAGAAAAACGATTCCTTACATTTGACACGTTTTTTAAAACAGTATTCTTCACACAAAAAAATAGCGTATTACATGGCAAAAATTAAAGTTGCAAATCCTGTGGTGGAATTGGATGGCGATGAAATGACACGAATCATTTGGAAATTTATCAAAGACAAATTGATCTTACCTTATGTTGACGTAGATATTAAATACTATGACCTTGGTGTGGAGCACCGCGATGCTACTAACGATCAAGTGACAATAGATGCCGCTAATGCTATTAAGGAACATGGTGTAGGTATTAAATGTGCCACCATCACTCCCGATGAAGCTCGTGTATCAGAGTTTAATCTAAAGCAAATGTGGAAAAGTCCGAATGGTACAATCCGCAATATCCTTGATGGTACCGTATTCCGTGAGCCTATTGTTATCAATAATGTTCCTCGTTTAGTAACCAATTGGGATGCCCCTATCATTGTGGGTCGTCATGCTTTTGGAGACCAATACCGTGCTACTGATTTCGTAGCTAAAGGGAAAGGCAAGTTGACCATCAAATTTGAAGGAGAGAATGGTGAGGTTATCGAGCATGAAGTATATAACTTCAATGGAGATGGCGTAGCCATGGCTATGTACAATACCGATGAAAGTATCCGTGGCTTTGCAAGAAGCTGCTTTAACATGGCTAAGTCTAAAACATGGCCATTATATCTTTCTACTAAGAACACCATCCTAAAAAAATACGATGGTCGTTTCAAAGATATTTTTGAAGAAGTAAGCAAAGAATTCCCTGAAGTACATTACGAACATCGTTTGATAGATGATATGGTGGCGAGTGCCTTAAAATGGAATGGCAACTTTGTATGGGCTTGTAAAAACTACGATGGTGATGTACAGAGCGATACCGTTGCACAAGGCTTTGGCTCTTTAGGATTGATGACTTCGGTATTAGTAACTCCTGATGGCAAAACGATGGAAGCAGAAGCTGCACATGGAACCGTTACACGTCACTATCGCGAGCATCAAAAAGGAAACCCTACATCTACCAATCCTATTGCTTCTATTTTCGCTTGGACAAGAGGCTTAGAATTCCGTGGTAAATTAGACGGCAACCAAGAACTTATCAATTTCAGTCATGCCCTAGAAGCAGTATGTATCGAAACCGTGGAAAGTGGAAAGATGACGAAAGACTTAGCAGTATGTGTTCATGGTAATAAAGTAAATCATGGGGAACACTACCTCTATACTGAGGAGTTTTTAGATGCATTAGATACTAATTTGAAGAAAAAACTGGGTATGTAATTTGGTTAGTATTTTTCAATCTTAAAAAGCCTTTTCATAGTATTGAAAAGGCTTTTTAAATAAAATTTGATGATTGTATTATTCTCTTTGTTTATTCATCGGTTATACCGTTGCAGCTCACGTTCAGCATCTCTCGACTTGATACTTTCTCGCTTATCATGAAGTTTTTTGCCCTTACCCAATCCTATCTCAAGTTTTGCATATCCCTTTTCATTTACATACAGGGCTAAAGGCACAATAGTATATCCCTTCTCTTTCATTTTCTGTTGCCATTTCCGAAGTTCACGTTTGTTGAGGAGCAATTTTCGTTCTCTTACAGGGTCATGACCAGCATAGCCAGCATTTACATATTCTGCGATATAAAGGCTTTTGATCCACATTTCTCCTAAATAGAAAAAACAATACGCATCATTAAAACTCACCTTGCTCAATCGAATCGATTTGATCTCAGAGCCAGTTAGCACAATGCCTGCCGTGAGTTTATCCTCAATAGCATATTCAAAAGTTGCCGGCTTGTTTTTAATAAATACTTCGTGAGCCAAGATTAAAAATATTCTTTAGTTATTGGATTTTACACCCTTTGTTAAGTTGGGTAGTTCATTTTCAGGTTTTCTTTTTTGGGTCCCGGCGTTCCTCTAGGCATCTGGCGGTAGTGGCGTTGGCACCCTTCAGCAGCAAGGTACTATTGAGCTTATACACCGTCCGTCCTTTTACTTCAGCATAGCAACCACTTAAAGCCTATTTAACATTTTATCCTTTAATGCCCTTTATCGCTCAAAGAACCATCACTTCAAAAACCAATCAATGGTATCTGCCAGTTTTTGCTTGAGGTTTTTACGATCGACGATGAAATCTAAAAAGCCATGTTCCAACAAAAACTCGGAGCGTTGGAAGCCCGCAGGCAAGTCTTTCTTAATGGTTTCTTTGATGACTCTCGGCCCGGCAAAGCCAATCAACGCCTTGGGTTCGGCAATATTGATATCGCCTAGCATCGCATACGAAGCCGTTACCCCGCCGGTGGTAGGGTCGGTCATCAACGAGAGGTAAGGCAATTTTGCTTTTGCCAGCAAGGTCAGCTTGGCAGAGGTCTTAGCCATTTGCATCAGCGAGAAGGCGCTCTCCATCATCCTGGCACCGCCAGATTTGGAGATAATCATAAAAGGTAACTTGTTGGCGATCGCATAGTCTATACCACGACTTATCTTTTCACCCACAACCGAGCCCATTGAGCCGCCAATAAAATTGAAATTCATACAAGCAACTACCAGTTTTCTACCTTGTACCTTGCCCACCCCTACGGTCATCGCATCTTTTAGTCCGGTAGATTTTTGAGCATCTACTAGTCGCTTGTCATAGGGCTTTGCATCTACAAATTCTAAGTAGTCTTTGGGGGCTATGTTTTCGAAAAGCAATTGTGGCGCTTCGTCAAAAATAATTTCAAAATATTCTTGCGCGTTGATGCGGTTGTGATGATTGCAACTTTTGCAGAGGTATAGATTGCTTGCTAAGTCGCTCTTGGTAACGGTAGCCTTACACTCCGGGCATTTATGCCACAGACCATCCGGAGCTTCTTTCTTCTCTTGGGTGGTGGTGACAATTCCTTTTTTTATTCTTTTAAACCAAGCAGACATATACAGTTATTTGGGGTGAAACAAAAACAGCAGGTGCGTGAACCACTTGCTGTATTTTCTTAGCCGGCTAAGGCTTTATTGAGTGCTTCGAAGTCTATCTGAGTGCCCGGATTCGCGGTTGCTTCGCTATGTATCACGATGCCATTTTCATCTACAACTACCACTCCTCTACGAGCAACGCCTTTATAGCCTAGTGCAAAATCTTCCAAATAAAAATCATAATCACGAATCATCTGCTTATTAAAATCAGAAAGCAGGTCGAAGCTGACGTTGTTTTGAGTTTTAAACACACCTAACGAAAAAGCCATGTCCACCGATACGCCTACAACGGCTGCATTGGCTTGCTGATAGGCATTCAAGGCATTGTTGTTGCTGCACACTTGCTCGGTACATACACCAGTAAAGGCTGCAGGGAAAAAGTTAATGATAAGTTTCTTGCCGGCAAAATCAGCAAGGGTTATTTCTTTTTTATCCGTATTCGGTAATTTAAAATCGGGTGCTTTTGACCCTATTGCTATAGCCATAGTCTATCTTAATTTTGAATCGGTGAAGCTACTACAATTGAAACAATTGTGGGAAAGGTACGGTGGATTTTTATCAACATTTTAAAGGTATTAAAATTATCTAAACTTTATTGACAGTCTATTCAATGCTAATTTTACTATCATTGTTTGGATGTTTTGTTTCATTAAACAGCAATTTCATTTTTAAATAATTTAATTAACTACAATGTCTATTACCATACGTACAGCGCAACAACAAATAGATGCATGGATACAATCCACGGATTCAGGATATTTTAAAGAGTTAACAAACTTGGGTATTTTAATGGAAGAAGTGGGAGAGCTCTCTCGAGTAATGGTGCGGAAGTATGGAGAACAACGGTCAAAACCATCCGATTTAGACAAAAACTTGGAAGATGAAATGGCGGATGTCTTATGGGTGCTTTTATGTTTGGCGAATCAAACCGGGATTGATTTGACCGATGCTTTGGAGAAAAATTTTAACAAGAAAAATAATAGAGATAAATAACTCTAAAATTTAAGCCAATATCCACTATAAATTTTCTTATTATTGCAGGATTAAACAATCATTTTTTATGAGAAAAATTTACGTTCTATCAGCAGCTTTGTTTTTGGGCTTCACTGCAAATGCACAAAGAAACATCAATTTACAAGCTAGCATTACTGCTCCCAATGCAGGAGCAACTGTAACTTATAATGTAGCGACTACGTTCACGTATGTGTTTAAAAATCTAGGCCCTACAGCTATTGCAGCTACAGATACTATTTTGTATGTAGATCCATTGACTCCTTCAGGACAAGCTTTCTTCGTAACAGGAAAAAGCAAAGCCATGAACGATACGATTATGATTACTAAAAGTGCTACATTAGTAACTGCTCCAAATGGTGCATATAATTGGTGTATCAATTCACAAGCTTGGAATCGTACAAATCCATTTACTGAAACTGACACGTCTAACAATGATGCTTGCAGAAACTTAAACTTCGTAGGCTTCCCAACTACTGGTATTAAAGATATTGTTGCTGCTCGTGATATCAACAAAGTAAACTTAGGTATTGCTCCGAATCCGGCAACTGCTGAAATCAAATTTGATTTCGTAGCTATCAACAATAGCGAAGTGGTTCTTTCTATCACAGACTTAACAGGACGTGTAATTCGTAGCTTCAACTATGGTAAGGCTTTTGTAGGTAAAAACAACTATACTTATAACGTAGCTGAACTACCAACTGGTCTTTATATCGTTGAGTTGAATCAAGACGGTCAACGTGCAATCGGTGAATTAAACAAAGACTAATTCCAACATTTTTATCCTTTGCTTTAGTTGAAAGGCTAGCTTAGATTTAATATTAAAGAAGCTGTATCGGAAAAAGGGTACAGCTTCTTTTTTGAGTTGCATTTTAGTGGAGAAATCCTAGTTGTTTCAATTTTTTATCACCATCGTTTCCGGTACATTTGCTCCATGATTTTTTCATCTAAGCTGATAGAAAATGCCGTTGATCAATTTTCAAAACTTCCTGGAATTGGGCGGAAAACAGCCTTGCGATTGGTGCTTCATTTAATGAAATCTGAAAAGCAAAAAGTAATAGATTTTACAGAAGCAATCGCTAAGATGAGTCGTGAAATCATGTTTTGCAAAAAATGCCATAATGTATCAGATGCAGACTTATGTATCATCTGCAACAATCCCAATAGAAATTATCATCAAATTTGTGTAGTCGAAAACCTTAGAGATGTAATCGCTATCGAAAGTACCCAGCAATACAATGGGCTTTATCATGTGCTTGGAGGTATCCTTTCTCCTTTAGATGGCATCGGCCCGGATCAGTTGCAGATTGCCTCATTACAGCAACGCATCACTGAAGATAGAATTGAAGAAGTCATCATGGCATTAAGCCCCAATATTGAAGGAGATACTACAGTATATTATATTGCTAAAATTCTTAGAGATACTTCGGTAAAGATGACAACAATCGCTAGAGGTATTGCTTTTGGAGGAGAGTTGGAGTATGCAGATGAAATGACATTAGCTCGCTCTATTGCTAAACGGTTACCCATAGAAAATTATGTGAGTTTGGGGGCTAAATAAAATATCTACAGTGTTATCTCACCTTGGTAAACCATCAATGCAGGACCGGATAGCCATACATTGTTGGCACTTGATGGGCCGTCTTTTTCAAAGCTTACTGAAAGAACTCCTCCAGGGGTTTCTATCGTTTTCTTAAAAATCCCTTCTTGCCCGTAAGTAGAGGCAATAGCTACGGCTGTAACACCGGTACCACAACTTAAAGTTTCATCTTCTACACCACGTTCATAGGTGCGAACAGTAATGATATCATCCGATTTTTGAGTAGCAAAATTTACGTTGATGCCTTTGGGTTGAAATCGTTCTTGCTGACGAATAGCACGTCCTAAATGAAATACATCTATGTTAGTTACATCTTCTATCCATTGTACATAATGCGGTGAGCCTGTATTAAGAATAAAGTCTTCATTTGATTTTTCTATAGCTGTTACCGGTATCATTTGTAGGTTTACATAGGTAGGCGATTCCAATGTTGCAATATGACCACCATCTATAGCTAGAAACGACGTTTGGTTTTTGATAATGCCTAAAGCAAATGCAAAAGCAACGATACACCTGCCTCCATTGCCACACATGGTACTTTCATTGCCATCTGCATTGTAGTAAACCATTTTAAAATCATAGTCGGTTACACGCTCCAGCAACATCAATCCATCAGCACCTACCCCTATCCTTCTATCGCAGAGATGATTGATTTGTTCAGTTGATAATGATATCGTACCATTTCGGTTGTCCAACAAAATAAAATCGTTGCCGGTACCTTGGTATTTGTAGAATGTAAGTTGCATGATTGGTATATATTGAAAGAACTTTCAGAAATGATTATTCGTTGTGAGTAAATTTATCGATTCCCAAAGCTAATATCTGCTTTAGAATCATTGACTCTGGGCTTTCCTAAAAGGTATAATTCTCTTCGCCAATTCTTCATAGCTTTTTCTCCCAAATAGGTAGAGTGTAGTAATAGATAATCGCTGCCTAAAAATCCCGGACGGTAAAATAAAAACAATGCATTTGATTGTGTGTTGACCGTATTGTATTGCCAGATTTCATAGGGCAAAGCGCCGTCTTCATTTTCAACTTTTATACGTTCAGATGGTTCACCATATTGTAAATATACGCGTCCACGTTCCGACTCAAAGCCTCTTATCATAGAAGTGCCAAAGAGTTTATTGACTTTTTTTACTTGCTCTGCATAGCTCATCCATGCATCTTCCGGTTGCATCTTGCTACGTTTTAACCAAAAGTTATAGATGAAATAACGGGCATACATATCATCGGGTCGTTTCAGAAAATCGTTGATATTGTTGCGTTCTACAGGGTCTGCAATTGGATTGAGCATTTTAAGAATCATTCGAATCTGCTCCGGTGTGTATTTCGATAAATAGGTTTTATTGAGGTTAAGATAGGTTGGGCTATTCTGCTGTTTTGTAGTAGTGTCTGTAGTTTTTTTATTGGTATCAATGGGTGTTTTAAAGGCTATGGGTGCGGAGTTCATTACTTGAAAAAATAAGCTCTTGTGCTTTTGTTGGTAGTTGTCGGCACTATCAAATAAGGCAATGTTTAAAAAATAATTTCCTGAAGACAACACGGATAAGTCAAAATGGTGTTGAATGATATTGATAGAATGCTTTTGTAGCGTCTGAGAATGTATCAAGTTGAATATAGCTTCCGCATTTTCTTTTTTAGAAATATAACTTTTAATCGTCCCCAATTTTAGGTCTCCGTTTGGTTGATAAAATTCATTGTAAAACCGGAGTGTTTTTCGTTGGTCGTCATAGAAATTAGCACATAAAGGGATTTGTAAGTTGCCATTTCTATAAAAGTCGTTTTTTACATCTTGAGAGGGTAGGATGGTATCTACAAGTTGAATATCGCTAAACATACTTCCGTTCAAAGGTGCAATGGTAAAGGTCTTTGAGTATTGATAGCCGTCTTTTTTTTGAATGAAATCCGTAAGAGTAATAGTTAGTTGATACGTGCCGGTATCGGTAATATAAAATCGTTTTAAGTCAGTTATTCGCTGATTGAGCAAGGTATTTACATCTTGTTGTGGCTTTGTAGCCAGTAGATAATGTTCTTCTACTATTGTTTGATGTTGTTTGGTAATGGTAATGTCTGTTTGAATATTGCCTATCCAAAGCCCCTCTTTCTTATCAAATAATATACTATTGGGGTTTATTTGCCAATACATTTCTATATAAGGATGCCATCCATTTTCATCATGAGTATAAAAAATATTGTGGGCTACCACGGCTTGCAATGGTAATGCTGATGTGGTAATTGAGGTAAGAAGAATTAATAAAGAGGAAGAGAAGATAAATTTTTTTAGAAGCGACATAGTAACAATAACCAAAAGGATGTTTTTGAAATTTCCTGAATTAATAGATTTTTGCAAATTACAAATTTACCGTGTTACCATCCACTTCCATTATTTGTTCGTCTGTATTGCCATTCCCTACTATATATTGGGGTAGTCAAGTGGTGGCAGCATCTCAAGTGCAATTTGACCTTGCAGAGCATTTCGAAAAATTAAGCTACAGAAATCGTTATTATATAGCTACCGCTCATGGTTTGCAATGTTTAAGCATTCCTTTGGTGAATGGTCGTAACCAACGTGCGGCTATGGGTTCTATACAGATTTCCTATGCAGAAAATTGGCAACAACAACATTGGCGCACGATTTACTCAGCTTATAATCGTTCCCCATTTTTTGAATACTATAAAGGAACCCTACAGAGCTTATATGAGCAGCATTTTGAAAAGTTGGTTGATTTTAATTTAGCCTCTATCCATTGGTTAAAAAAACAATTAGAGCTCAATTTCGAAGAGCAATTTTTGACCTCCTATATTCCAAACCCACTAGGTGTTCATCAAGATTTGAGAAAGCTGTCTATCAAAGAACAACTAGGTAGAAAAAATCCATCGTACTATCAGGTTTTTGAAACTAACAATGGTTTCCTGTCCAACTTGAGTTTATTGGATGTATTGTTTAATGAAGGAAGACACGCCTTAAAATATTTAGAGCAATTGAATAAGGATAGTAGTAGTTAGTGTTCCAATAATTACAGACTTTCCAAAGCAATAAATTACCCACAGTACCGCTGCCACAACGAAATAATACTATCTTCGCACTCAAATTTATAAAGTAAATAACCATGAAATTTTTCATTGATACCGCTAATCTTGATCAGATAAAAGAAGCCAATGACTTAGGTATTTTAGACGGTGTTACCACCAATCCTTCCTTGATGGCTAAAGAAGGCATTAAAGGTAAAGATGCCATCATGAAGCACTATCATACTATTTGTGAACTAGTGGATGGGCCAGTAAGTGCTGAGGTATTCGGAACTTCCTTCGAAGATATCGTAGCAGAAGGAAAAGTACTTCGTGAGATTCATGAAAATATTGTAGTAAAAGTACCTATCATCAAAGAGGGTATCAAAGCTATTAAATGGTTTACAGATAACGATATTCCTACCAACTGCACACTAGTATTCTCAGCCGGACAAGCCATTTTAGCGGCTAAAGCAGGTGCTACTTATGTGTCTCCTTTTATTGGTCGTATTGATGATAG
>CALMXV010000127.1 GCA_937871155.1 uncultured Taibaiella sp.
CGAGTGATGCGGATGATATTGTAGCTACCAAAAAATATGTGGATGATAAAGCCGCTATTGGCGGCACCAAAACAATTACGAACACCACAGAACCGCTGGGCTTAGTAGCCGGTGACCAATGGCATAGGGAAATATAAGGAAGGTGATAGAATGGCTGAAATATCACAAGAGGTTAACATTGAGATATTAGAAAAACTCAGTGACGGGACATATAAAAAGAAAAATCCTGCGACAAAAGCGGGAGTAGTAAAGTTTGAAGATGGCAGTACGGTTGAGGACCACAAGTCCGACTATGTGTTACAAGTGCCTTACGGAGTAGCTACAGGTTCGGCAAACACTTATACAATAACACTTAACCCTGCTCCAACATCGTATAAAGAGGGCATGGCTATTGCTGTAAAAATCAATATAACTAATACAGGTGCTTCTACCATTAATATAAACGGACTTGGGGCAAAAAGTATCAGAAAAGCTAATGGCAATAATGTCAGTGCCGGAAACCTCAAGGCAGGAAGTGTCTACTCAATGAGGTATAATGGCACAAATTTTATCTTACAGGGTAGTGATTCTGCCGGAAACGCTACACCTGCTGATGTTCTTTCCGGCAAAACATTTAGTAACGATGCATATACAGATTTAATAGGTACAATGCCCAGCCGCACTGGACACGTAACGGCACAAGGCCTATCCCGAAGTGGTACGACTCTCCGTTTTCGGCCCCAACCCGGTTACTATGATGGGACAACGGGGAACAGTGTGCAAAGGAGCGATGTTAATTTTGTGGCCGGGAATATCCTTAAGGGGAAAAGTATCTTTGGTCTTGCGGGAGGATTGCGAGTTCCGGGCTATTTCTGGGAAAGAAGACCGACCAATCTGCCAAGTGATTTGTCAGGAAGTCTAAGGGATGTCGCCTATGGGAATGGGCTTTGGGTTGCCGTAGGATTAGGGAAAGCATTGACTTCTTCAAATGGCATAGCTTGGACAGAAAGGAATTTACCCGTCTCTGATAGATGGTGGAACAGTGTTGACTACGGAAATGGGTTATGGGTAATTGCTGGTCAACAAGCGATAGCAAGTTCTTTAAACGGTGTTAGCTGGACTTTGCGAAGCTACCCGTTTTCTTATCCTACTTTTAATGCAATCAAGTTTGTGGATGGTCTATGGGTTGTCGCTGGAGATATAGGTGAATTAATGACGTCTACAAATGGAACTTCATGGACAGCAAGAAACTCAGGTTTTGGTAGTTCTCATATAGAAGATGTTGCCTATGGGAACGGGTTGTGGGTTGCTTGTGGTGGGGATGGGAAGATAAGTACTTCTACCAACGGGACTTCGTGGACCGCGAGAAATAGTGGCATTTCAGTTAGTATAAATTCTATTAGTTTCGGGCAAGGGAAATTCATTGCAACTATCAGAAATAGTAGCACTCTTATTACATCCACAGACGGGGTAAATTGGTCCAGCGGAGGCAATTGTTCCATAAGTAATTTAGTTTGCATCAGATATTGTAATGGGTTGTGGATTGCTTCTGGGACTCTAAGAGGATTAGCAATTTCACCTGATGGAGTTCATTGGACCACAAAATCTAGTGAAATAGATGAAGACGTAAATGGTATCAGTGCTGCTCTTGATTCACATGTAAGTATGGTATTGGTAGGAGACAGCGGTGCGGTATATACATCAAGTTATTAAGTAGATAGGTTGGCATTATCCGGCATTAGAAAATTTAAGCTGAAAATGTTAGGTAAGGCACCTAGTAAATGGGTGCTGTTTTTAATGAAAGGGGGAAAAGTGGTTGAAAGACATTGTTAACACCTTGCAGCTGATTTTTGCTGCCTTAGG
>CALMXV010000128.1 GCA_937871155.1 uncultured Taibaiella sp.
TGAAAAATCTGTAAATAAACGGGATGCCTCTCAAAATATGCGCTATAGGATAAACCTGCTGATTTTGATTTTCCTTAATCCAAACTACCTTTGCAAGCAAAATAAAAAACATGACGTTAGCTGCATTTCATAAGGAGATATTGATGGGAATTCCTGAAGATCTTCCTGAAAAGACTACCTGGTCGCCCGATATCAATCATGCTCCCAAAAGAAAGGATATCTTATCAGAGGATGAAAAGATTTTAGCGGTAAGAAATGCGCTACGCTATTTCCCAAAAAAATTTCATTCTGTACTGGCAAAAGAATTTTACGAAGAGCTTCGTGAATATGGACGTATTTATATGTATCGTTTTATGCCTAGTTATAAGATGTATGCACGCCCTATCGAAGACTACCCCGGGAAGTCTTTACAAGCAAAGGCGATTATGCTGATGATTCAAAACAACTTGGATCATGCTATAGCACAGCATCCGGATGAGTTAATCACCTATGGTGGCAATGGGGCTGTTTTTCAAAACTGGATACAGTATCGCCTTACCATGCAGTACCTAGCGGAGATGACTGATGAACAAACGCTCGTCATGTATTCCGGGCATCCTATGGGTTTGTTTCCTTCTCATAAAGAGGCTCCAAGAGTGATTGTAACCAATGGCATGATGATTCCCAACTACTCAAAACCGGATGATTGGGAAAAATTCAATGCTCTAGGCGTTACTCAATATGGGCAAATGACCGCAGGCTCGTATATGTACATCGGACCACAAGGCATTGTTCACGGCACTACGATTACGGTATTAAATGGCTTTAGAAAAATAGGCAAGAGCCCTAGTGGTAATATCTTCTTAACTGCCGGATTGGGAGGCATGTCAGGTGCACAACCTAAAGCCGGTAATATAGCAGGATGTATCACCATTGTAGCAGAAATAAATCCTAAAGCTGTTGAAAAACGCCATCAACAAGGCTGGGTAGATGAAGCTACTGACGACTTAAATGTATTGGCAGCACGGGTACGCCAAGCACAAGAAAACAAAGAAATTGTTTCTATAGCTTATACCGGCAACATTGTAGAAGTATGGGAACATTTCTTAACCGAGAATATCCATATAGATTTAGGCTCTGACCAAACCTCTTGTCACAATCCGTTTGCCGGTGGCTACTATCCGGTAGGTATTAGCTTTGAAGAAGCTAATACCATGATGGCAGAAAACCCATCGCTCTTCAAAGAAAAAGTGTATGAAACCTTACGCAGACATGTAGAAGCCATCAATAAACATACAGCTCGCGGTACTTATTTCTTCGATTATGGTAATGCCTTTTTATTAGAAGCTTCCCGTGCCGGTGCTGATGTTTGGGCCGACAATCATAAAGACTTTAAATATCCATCTTATGTGCAAGACATAATGGGACCGATGTGTTTTGATTATGGCTTTGGACCTTTTCGGTGGGTATGTACTTCTGGCAAACCGGAAGACTTATTTCTGACCGACCAACTTGCCGCAAGTGTATTAGAAAGCCTAGCATCTACTGCACCAGACGATATCAAACTTCAAATGGAAGACAATATCCATTGGATAAAAGAAGCAATGGCCAACAAATTAGTGGTAGGCTCACAAGCACGCATTCTTTATGCCGATGCACAAGGACGAATAGAAATAGCAAAAGCCTTTAATCAAGCAATTAAAGAAGGACGTATTGGACCAGTAGTATTGGGTAGAGACCACCACGATGTATCGGGTACGGATTCTCCTTATCGTGAAACATCTAACATCTATGATGGCTCTAGCTTTACAGCCGATATGGCTATTCACAATGTCATAGGCGATAGCTTTAGAGGAGCTACTTGGGTCTCTATCCACAACGGTGGCGGTGTAGGTTGGGGCGAGGTAATTAATGGTGGTTTTGGTATGTTGTTAGATGGTAGTGCCGATGCGGAAAGAAGACTGAAAAGCATGTTGCATTGGGATGTCAACAATGGTATTAGTCGCCGCTCATGGGCAAGGAATGAAGGGGCAATTGCTGCCATTAAAAGAGCCATGGACATAGAACCTTTGTTGAAAGTAACGATTCCGGAACTTGTAGAGGAGCACCTTTTAAAAAACTTATAAGAACGCTTAGCCGGAGTAACGGTTGTTAATTAAAAAGCCAATGAAACTAAATTATTCATTGGCTTTTTTGCTCTATAGATCAACGTAAATACGCTAGTAATTCCACATAAGATTCACGAAGAAATTTCTACCGATTCTTGGCACACGATTCCAATCGGAAAATGTAGTGTAGTAAGTATCCAATAAATTTTCAACGCCTGCTTTTAATAAAAGGCTGTGTTTTTGAATGCTGAAACGCTTTGCGGCGGATAGATTGACAATAGCATAAGGTGCTAAAGGACTCTCTCCATAACTAGGACTATAAAACACGTGCCTTGCAGCACCGGATACATTCACATCAGCGGAGTAACTGCCTTGAGAAAAAGTAATACCTGAAGCATAGGTTATTGGTTGCATTAAAGGTAAATTTTCTTTTTGCATAGCCACCCCTCTACGATAACTACCCTTATTGGTCCAAGTCCAATTTTTAGTAATAAAATAATTCAACTCTAAAGCGGTATTGACAATTTTAGCATAGGGCAACTGCTCGTATATCTTAATGCCATTTGCACCAATAGTCATAGCGCTTAAATTGGCATGAGGCTTACCAAGGATATAGTCTTTGATGTAAAAATAGGTTCCGGTAAACTTCGCTGTAAAAGCTCGATTAGCATAAGTGATGGTAGTGTTTGCATGGATTGATTTTTCGTTTTTCATCAATGGATTGCCGATATAATCAAACCGGTCGAAGCTATTGAACAAATAGAAACCATAACCTTCTGAAACCGATGGCGCACGTTCTCCATAGCCTATTCCTAACAGATATTGAAAATGATCGTTATGGTATTCC
>CALMXV010000129.1 GCA_937871155.1 uncultured Taibaiella sp.
CGTACTTGTAAATGTTCTTCATGATTCGGATGATTGTAAGATATCGGTGATGAATATTGAAACGAAACATTTACGGGACTATATCGCTCATAAAATCCTTCGCTCTTATAACTCAGGTACGCATCCTCCTGCAAGAAGTGAGTATTCCACCAAATGGCTGCATCTATTTTGTGAAAGAGGTTGAGGTAGTTGCCTTCCAAATGTGCGCCTAGCTTTACTCCATCTACAGAATTCCACCAAGCATCAGGTCTTATATACATCCGATACTTATAGCGGTCTGTCGGGTTGCTAAGTCCACCATCCAATTTTAATGCTACCGATTGTGGACGTAGTCGTAGTCCTTTCGTTTTATTGTTGTTAAGAGGATAGATGTCTGCTAGCCGGTTGGAGGTGTCGATGATTACCTCCTTGATGCCGTTGGGTGCAGGAATTACCGCCGTATAGCTTTCATTGATTTTGCCCCATCCATACCATTTGGGTAGTATAGGGACATCGGTTCTCTTTTCAAACCAAGTGTTGGGTATATGATACGATTGTTGTTGCCCTTTTTTATCCGTTATAGTAAAGTCAATAGGCATTTGCATTTGTCCAATTCTATCAAAAGTAATCGCAGCACTATCCTTGCCCTTTAGTTGTCGAATGTTAGCAACCGAGTAATCTATTTTCTTAGTGGTTTCAAACCATTGATCAAAAAACCAATTGAGATCTACTTTGGTAAAATGTATGACAGAGTTTTTAAAATCTTCAAAATAAGGATGTGCCATTTTCCATTGATGAAAATAATGTTGCATAGCCGCTAAGAATAAAGAATCACCCAATACATATTGTAAGTTGTAGAGCATGGTAGCTGTTTTATAATACACCATACCATAGCCATTTTCATGGGCAAGTGCATTGTTGAAATCATTAGAGTGGGTATTTAATGGAAGCTCGTCTCCTCTTAATGCTGTTGCGATATAAGCATTATATACCCGTTCATCACGTGCATTGCGAGGTTCATAAAAATACCTTCTATATTTTGAGGAGGGTAAATCTGCTTTGATGTTTTCTCCATCTATTTTATTCAAACCCCAAGCTGTAAGAAACTGAGTAAAACCCTCGTCCATAGCGGCTCTGTAAGTTTCATTGCTGCCTACCATTCCATAAAACCAATTGTGTCCAATTTCATGAATCAAGAGCCCACGATAGCCCGGCTCACCACCACCATCTAGTGTCAGCATCGGATATTCCATACCATCTGCAGCATCTGCCGCTATCATTTTTGGATAGGCATACCTTCCAATATCTTCAGAAAATGTTTGAATGATTTGAGCTACCAAGTCAGCACTATTTTGCCATTTAGCTGCATGAGGTTCTTGTGCCAATCCTACACATTCTACACCGTTCCAGTAGGTAGTAGCTATGCGGTAAGAAGGGTCGGCAGTAAAAGCAAAGTCATGCACATTTTCCGCTTGAAACTTCCATATTTTTCGTTCTCCTTTTTTGTAAGGGATGATTTCAGAAGGGAGTTCATTCCATTTTTTATTTGCAAAGTTTTTGATATCCAATTTTTCTCTGAGTGATTTAGGAAGTACTTCTTCCCTGTTTTGTAGCTCACCGGTAGCTTCTACAATGTAGTTGCTGGGGAAGTCCAACGACACATCATAAGTGCCAAATTCTCCATAGAATTCTTTATTCAAATGCTGATACGTATCCCAGCCAAACTTGCGGTCATATACACACATCTTAGGAAACCACTGCACTCCATTGTAATGCATAAAACCCCATGCCGGATACATTTTCATTCTACGTCTAGTACCGCCATTGTCATAGTATGTCGTAAAATTCATCTGAATGGTAAGGGAATGCTGCGGTAGCAACGCCTCTGAAAGGCTTATCTTCAAAATGGTATTATCAAGTGTCAAGGTTGCAGGCTTACCGTTTACGGTTACACCACGTACTGTAGTGCCTAGTCCGGCAGCTTCGTAACTACCCAAATAGCTTTTAAAACCTACTGCCGCCTCTAAATGATGCAAGTAAGAGCCTTTTACAAATGCGTTTTGAAACAACCGAAGAAACACTTCCCGCAAGGTATCGGGAGAGTTGTTTTGATAAGTGATGGTTTGTGAAGCCTCTATTATGTGCTTCGCTTCATCTATGCGAGCGGCTATTTTATAGCCCACATCTTGCTGCCAATAATTGGCGTCCGGTAGTTTATTTTTCCAGTAATATGGATTGTTGCTGCTTTGATACTGCTCTAGTAATTGTGCCTCGGCTGCATAAGAACATAAGATTGCCGCAACGAACAAATAAATTGGCTTCATGATGATATTACAAATAGCCGCTAAGATACTCCTTCCTCTATCAAACCTCAAATGCTGCCAATGATAATAATAGAGTGTTCTTTTATGTTACCAGCTTTGTTGCTACTATAAAGCATCCGTTGCGACGCTCCATTCATCGTTCCTTTCATTTTTCAGCGGTTGATGCTGTTGATAGAGATACCCGTTGCAGATATATTGAACATTTAGTTTTATGGATTTTGCTTTAGAATATTGACGAGTTTGATACAAAAGTAAACCTGAAATCTGCTGCTATGAGCTGTAGGTTTACGAACTTCAATAAAGAGTATTTCCGTTATATACACAAAGCTCCATAGTAGCAGTAGTCATGAAGGGTGCCAACGCCGTAAAAGCTTAATAGTAGCATTCATGCTGGGAACCCAACTATTCAACAACAAATACACTATTCGGGTTTAAGGGCTTTCTTAATTCCGTAGAAATACGGTAAGGACATTTTCTTAAAAACCTCAATTTTATTTTCATTAAGGGAATAAAATATATTCTTTAATAAATCGGTAGCAAATGAAAACAAAAAGGTATAATTTGCATTAGTTATCAAATTGTAAAGAAGGAGAATGTGTG
>CALMXV010000130.1 GCA_937871155.1 uncultured Taibaiella sp.
AATACATTATTGCAGAGTGATGAACCTGGTATTGTGATTGAATGTTTGAACGGTTATCGTTTGAAAGAACAAGTGCCTACCAACTTAGATAATTTTACAGTGCCTTTTGGTATTCCAGAAGTAGTGCGCAAAGGGGAAGATATCACAATAGTTTCTTATGGCTCTACGTTGAGAGTGATTGAAGAAGCTATCGTAAATTATTTAGATCCTTTAGGGATTTCTTGTGAAGTGATAGACGTACGTACCTTATTGCCATTTGATATCAACCATCTCATAGTGGAATCTTTGAAAAAGACCAATCGAATTGTGTTTATTGATGAAGATGTACCAGGTGGTGCTTCTGCTTATATGTTCCAGCAAGTGATGGAAAATCAAGGCGGCTATCGTTGGTTGGATGTAGCTCCAAGAACCATTGCAGCTAAGGCACATCGACCAGCTTATGCTACTGATGGCGATTATTTCTCTAAACCAAATGCAGAAGAAATAGCCGATGTAATAGAAGCTATAATGGCTGAATAAAAAGAACGAAAAACATTTTTTAACATCAATAAGGATTCCCGATTGCTATTGTAGTCGGGAATTCTTATCAGTAGGCTTCCGTATCTCTTTGGATGAGTAATAAATGATAGAATGCTCATGAAACAGAGTATATTCACAACGTATTCAAATCACTAAACAACGTAACCTTGTTCGAACTAAAATCAATTAAACTAAACAATGGTGTAGAAGTAGCCTATGTGGAAGCAGGGCAGCGCAATCAAACGCTTTTATTCATTCATGGTTTAGCAGGATATAGTCAGATATGGCAGAAAAATTTACCTACACTTAGCCAACATTTTCGCTGTATTGCAATTGATCTTCCTGGCAATGGTTGCTCGCCATATCAAGAAAGTTATGAGTATAGTATTCGTTTTTTTGCAGCTACCGTTATTGATTTTATAAAGGCACTAAACTTACAAAATGTTACGCTTGTTGGTCATTCTTTAGGAGGACAAATATCCATTCAAATCGCTGCCAATTATCCGGAGATTATAAAAGCCCTCGTATTATGTGCTCCAGCCGGTTTTGAAACATTTAATGAGATGGAAAAGGGATTTTATCATAGCAGTTTCCATTTCTTCAGCTTCTTCTCTTCAGATGCTAATAGTCTTGCAAAATCAGTATCTACCAGCTTCTACCATTATACGGATCAAGCAGATGACCTAATTGAAAATATGCAATCCCTGCTCAGTCGATATCCACCACATGCATTTAGAAACATGATTGAAAAATGTATTCAAGCGATGTTGAACGAACCGGTATTTCATTTGTTGCCCAAAATAAAACAACCCACTCTCGTGTTTTTTGGGGAGCGAGATGTGTTAATCCCCAATAGAATTATTCATCCTTGCAGCACTAGGCAAATAGCTGAACAAGGGATGAAGCAGCTCTTAAATGGTCACTTAGAGATGTATGCTAAGTGTGGTCACTTTGTACATTGGGAACGTTTTCAGGAAGTAAATAGCACTATTAGAAACTTCTTGAAAGAAATGAATTCCTAGTAGTAAATGGGCCTTATGCTATAGTATTTTTTCAAAACAAATACTACTTGAAATATGTTCATATTGCCAATAATTAGGAA
>CALMXV010000131.1 GCA_937871155.1 uncultured Taibaiella sp.
AAATAGGTTTGCTGGTAAGCCAATCACCGCTTCGAGCAGGTTTTCTTCAATGGTACGTTGGCGTATGCGGCCTTCACTTGCTCCTCTAAACAATACACCATGTGGTACTACTACACCTGCTTTGCCGTGTTCGTTCAGCGTTTCAATCATGTGGCTGATAAATGCCCAGTCGCCTTTGATCTTAGGTGGTACACCTCTCCAAAAGCGGTTGTATTTGTCAGTTTCGGGGTCATAGCTTACAGTAGTTTTATCGCCTTCTTTGTCTTCTACCTTGCCCCACTTATCTAAAGAGAATGGCGGATTTGCCACTACCGTATCAAACTTCATCAGCGTATCGCCTTCCTTTAGTTTTGGGTTTCGTATGGTATCTCCCCAGCGTATGGTTGCATTGTCAAAACCATGCAAAAACATATTCATCACCGCCAATGCCCAAGTGCTTCCATTAGCTTCCTGCCCATACAATGAAAAATTGTCAGAACCCACTTCCTGTCCTGCTTTTATAAGTAGAGAAGCAGAACCACAGGTAGGATCGCAAATGCGTGAACCGGGTTTGCTTTGTGTAAGTTTGGCAAGCAAGGTTGATACTTCGCTTGGCGTGTAAAACTCGCCAGCCTTTTTGCCTGCATCACTGGCAAAGTTTGAAATCAAGTATTCATAAGCACCTCCAATGATGTCGTTCCCTTCCAAATGTGATGGGCGGAGATTCAAACTTTCTTTGTTAAAGTCAAGCAGCAAATTCTTCAGACGGGTATTTTTATCTTTTGGTTCGCCTAACTTACTTGTATTAAAATCTATGTTCTGGAAAATACCAGCACCATCTTCGCTATACAATTTTTCACGGTTCGCTTCTTCCAAATCAGTCAATGCTATATTGATAAGTTCACCAATATTCGCTTCATTGCGTGAGTCGTATAGATATTTAAAATGGCTATGCTCTGGCACCACAAAGCGTTCGTGTTGCATGGCACGTTTAGCACGTTCTACATCACCGTTGTATTTGGCTAAGTAGCCTTCCATTTTATCATCATGCACATCGCTGAGATATTTTAGGAACAGCATAGTAAGCACATAGTCTTTGTAAACGCTTGGGTCAATGCTACCTCTAAAGGTGTCGCAAGCTTTCCAAACTGCATCATTAATGTCTTTCTGAGTTATTTTCTTCATTAGATATAAGTTATGAATTATGAGGTTTGAGATTTTTTTGTTTGATAGTTAAAATAGTGCTTCGTATCATTTTAAGGATTTGATTGGCTTGGTCTGAAAGATTTCCAAAAGCTTCTTGATTAAGATATTCGGTTTCCTTTAGTAATTCTAGCCAATATAAGGTTTCGTCACATTCTTTTTGGGAAATACCAAGTTTATGAATAAAGTCATTAGTACTTTCCGCATTTTTAGCTTCTCTTATATTTGCACCAACAGAAGTGCCAGAGCGAAGTAGTTGTTTACTCATTACATACTCCCTTTTTTCTTCAACTAGTACTTTATAAGTTTTCACTATTTCAATTGCAAATGCAAAAGACTTATCTTTCAATATTGATTTAGTTTCACTCATAACTTATCTCTCATAGTTTATAGCTTGAATAATTTGTTGTTGAATTTGTTTTTCTCTAAGTATTTCAATTTTTTGCTTTAAAGCTTTTTCCTTGTTGCGGAGTTTTGTTATTTCCAAAATAGTCTCTTGGGTTTCAATGCTTGGTAAAGTTATTTCCAGATTGTCTAAAACTTGTTTTGATATAGAAGGAATGGAAGAGCCTATTGCTTGTCCTTTTAAAAGTGTTTGAGTGGTATGGTTATTTAGAAACCAAACCAAATATTGAGGTAGAATCTTTTTATTAGTTGGTCTTAATACAAAGAAAGAAGTGGAAGCAACGGAAGGTTCGTTATGGTTTTCAAATACAGCGGCAAAATTTTTAGTTCCCTTAGCTGCAAATAGCACATCGCCATCTTTGAGCAGATGTTTTTCGGAAATCCCATCAGTAGGTAAATCAGCGTGTAGTAAAGTATGTAATTGTCCAAATTCGTCAAAATGCTTAGATTGTAAATATACCAATTCGCCTTTGCCTGTAGGCTTAGCAAATAGTCCAGTTTGGATGTTTGTAATATTTTTTATGAGCGTTTTCAAATTTATTCCTTTGTAATGACGCTACAAAATTAATAAAAATTTTCAAAATTACAAATAAATTAATGTTTTTATTTAAGTAGCATGTCTACAAATCGTTAGAATTCTATAAACCTAGATTTTGAAATCAAAATACATCAAGAGCCAAAACTGCTGCAAACACCAACATTTACTTGATTTTTTCAACTAAATAAAGTACATTATACTTTCAGTATTAAAAATCTTCTCAAACATTCAAGTTTATTGAATTTTAAATGCTCTCAACAAATTTAACTTTAAAAGATGGGTTGACCTAATTTTAAATTAGCATTAAAACAGCCCCCTATCTGATTTTAAAAATATTCTTCTTACTTTTACAGGCACAAAATTCATATCATGAAAAAAATATTCATCCTTGCTATCGCTTCTATAAGCTTATTCTCTTGCTCTGAAAGCGGAAAAGAAACCACTACCACGAAGACTGTGGAAAAAACGACCGTAACAGAACAACAGTTTTTTGGCGAAAAAATTACACCCGACAATGCAGTGCCAACCGATAGCCTCAAAGCCATGATGGGTGACAAAACAGAAATGAATTGCAAACTCATTGGCAAAATAGATGCCGTGTGTCAAAAGAAAGGTTGCTGGATGGAACTTAAAAATAACGATGGTACTACCCTACGTGTGACCTTTAAAGATTATGGTTTTTTTATGCCTAAAGACGGCTCAGGCAAAACCGCTATCATAGAAGGCATTGCCAAAGTAGAAGTAACTTC